>JAPLWD010000009.1:481-8874 GCA_026396775.1 Candidatus Gribaldobacteria bacterium | reverse complement strand
TCATCAAAAATAAAAAAAGGGGAGCCATATTTTTCTGCCATGCTTAAAAAATGGTTTTTTTGATTTAGTATTCCTTCCGCTAATAAGGTTTTTTTGGCAAGCAATAAAGCTCGTTTTTGGCCGCTAATCATACTTAAAATAATCTTTAATTAATTTCCCTTCCTCGTTTAAGTCTCCAGCGGAATTGTAAAGCGGAAAATTAGATAAAATGCTCGCAAACATAGACTGATTCTTATATATGGTTCCCTCTTGGGCTTCGTTTTTGAAAAGAATCTTTTTTTTCTTTAATCCAAAATTTGCAGTATCGGAAGATAGAAATGAAAATTTCCCCTCTTTAGACTCGTATATACCATCTTTAAAATTCTTCTCAATTAAAACTGGGTTTTTTGAAGAACCATTTATAACTAAATATAAAACAGACCCCTTAAAATCATTTTCTGGCAAAGATTTAAAAATTATCTTTTTGTTATGCTTCTTTGCCTTTATATCACTTAAAAAGATACTTATAGCATTACTCCCGCCGAAAAGTATAGGAAAATGAAACAATAGAGCAGAAGCTGCTGAAATCCTGGGGTTGCACTCAATTAGATAGATATCTCCATTACTAGAAATTATAAAATCAAAACTAAAAAACCCTTCCCAACCTTCTTTTCTAAAAATAGTTCCGATATTCTTAAAAACTTTATTTATATTTTTTACTGCAACTAAATTGATATCTTTAAATGCGATAAACTGTAAACCCTCAAACTCCTTATAAAAATTATGTTTATTATTATCTCCAAAACACTGTCTTCGTATTGAAGATAAAATAATTTCATCTTTTGAAACTAAAATAGTTATCCCACAAGGGATTCCTTCAACCCATTTTCTCATAAGCAATTTGCTTTTGCGTTTTATCTCTCCACTCTTTTTAAGCGCTTGACACTCGTTTGTATTCTTAATTATAAATGTGCCAGCCCCACCATCAGATAAGGGAGTTTGCAAAACGAATGGTGGATTGAAAAATCTAGACCTATCTCCATAAGTTATCTCTTTGCTAATAGGCTTTTTGATGTTATGTTTTGTTAAAAATTTATCAAAAAATAATTTATTTTCAAGTTTTAGCATGAGCCTTGGAAGACCCACTAGTCTAAAAGTATTATTTCTTGCCCATTTCAGGATAATATCAAAATTTCTTATACAAAAAACAGGCCACACTAACGAAATTTCTTCTTCTTTAATTTTTTTAGTTAAATCAGAATTTTTTATAGTTGCTTCAATAAAATCCTTTTCATCCGCAAATTGATAACCACCACGGAAAGAATAACAAACATGCTTGGCATTTTTAGACAAAAGGGGTCTGCCTCCAAAATCTTTCTCAAAAAAATAAACTAGCTCAAACGGCAAGTCATTAATATATCTTGATATCAATAAAAATTCTATATAATCTCCAAAAACAGCTATTTTTTCTTTATTAGGATTCATAAGAAAAATAGTAAAGCAAAACTTTTTCGTACCAACGATGCTTCCAGTCGCAATCACCCTGTAAAACATCTATTTTGTTTAACCCAAGGCTTAAAGCATCGCTAATATTAAGCATATTAAAATAACTGCCAATACCAGGAAACTTCTTTACATTATAACCCCCAGCCAAAGCATAATAACACCCATTAAAAATAGCGATAATGTCAGCTCCAGCCATTTCTCCGTCAATTTTTACTGTTATCATCCTTATCTGATAATTATCTCCAGAATGCTTCATAATATCGTGGAATGCTTTAGTTTGCGCTGGGTTTTTCCAACAATCGTTATCCCATGGACTGTTTTCATCAATTTCATCTTTTTTAAATCTTTCTTTAGCAAAAAATACCAAACGCTCAAAATCGCTAAAATTGTTAAAACTAACTTCTGGTTTGCGTTCCTCTATAGGCTGTAAATTTTTCTTGATGTACTTCCTGCGTTTTTTATTCATTTTTGATAGATAATCATTAAAAGACTTAATCTCGCTTATATCTAAAATATACTTTTCATCATCTAGCCCAAAATCAGTTTTTGGCTGTGGCCGGGTAGAAACAAAATCTTTGATTTTCTCAATAGCTTTTTCATCATTTATTGATATACTTTTTAAAAAAGTTCGATCAGGACACAAAGAAAGTAAGACAGGGATGTAATCAACTTTTTTTACCCAAAAGGAAATACCCTCCTGCCACCACCCACCAAACCAAAAATAACATTTTTTATCTTTTATATAACAAAGAGGCAAAATGCCAACATTTTTATTATCTTCTTCTAAGACTACAAAATAGGGTTCATGGTCATATGCTAGGCACATATCTAAGCAAAAATTCCATAAATCAAAAAGCGACTGTTGGGGGCTGAATTCTTTCCAAAGCAATTCACATTTTTTTAGATCGGTTTCTATATAAGATGAAATCATGAAGTTAAATTTTCAAATTTTTTAGTGGCTTTAAAATAAGGATCATAAGAGCTGTAATTAACGGTTAATTCTTCGCCTTTTTTGACTTTCTTAGTAGTAAAAAAACCAAAGCTATTTTCAGGAGTTTGGCAATTTGGTTTGTTTGAATGGTTTATAAAATATGAAATATCCATTCCATTGAGACCATTAACTGGCACATAAAAATCCTTTAAGTTAACTGTTGGAAGAAAATCATCAATCATTTCTTTAACTCCTTGATCCAGATGAGCCAATTCATCTTTACTAAAGCGAGCCCAGATGGGCTTAAGGCAACCATAAAAGATATCGGTTCCCTTGGGAATATCACGAATAGCGAAAACGCCCACTCCGCCCAATGGAGAAGATTGCACCCGGCAAGATGTTTTTTCTAAGCAATCCAAACATTTCTTTTTTAAGTTATTTTTATTTTGAGCCATACCATTTTATTAAATTAATTGTGAAGAATTTTGTTGATAGCGCTTGACCGCCAAAGAAATTATTTTTTCTAAAAGTTCTTCGTAGCCCAGCCCGGCCAATTGCGCTACATCCGAAATGGACGAGGAGGGCACCAATGGGGGATTGGCGTTTAACTCTAAAACATAAGGGTTACCATCTTGCCCTACTCTTATTTCTACTCGGCCGTAATCACGGCATTCCAAGATATTATAAGTGTCTAAAGCAATTTCCGTGATTAAAGTTTCTAATTTTTTATCAATGTTTTTAGGAGGCCGTTGCAAAGTTATACCCCATTCAGTCAGTGGTTGAGAAGATATCTTCATTTCGTTAGTAATAATGTGCCATTTGCCCAGTGGCATATCTTTAAAAATAGCTCGGGACAATGGCAAAACTTGCAAGTCATCTTCGTCATTACCTAAAATAGGCACATCATATTCATCTCCATCTATATATTCTTCAATCAAGGCTGGACAATGCAATTGCTCAACTATTTTGCGAATTTCTCGCTGTAAACCTTCTTTATCAGTAACCACGGATTCATTGGTAATGCCAAAAGAATCATCCATATTAGAAGGCTTAACAATTAAAGGATATTTTAAGGTTTCGTCTACCTCTTCGTCTATACTGTAAACATAATCCCACTTTGGCGTGGGAATACCATGATAAGCCAATAACTTTTTAGATTGAATTTTATCACGACACAACGACAAAGCAAAAGGACTTGAGCCAGTATAGGGCAATTGTAAAATATCCAAAAGTGCGGCTACATGTGGCTTCAACTGAATAGAGTTATTAATTTTCTCGCAGGCATTAAAAATTAAATCAACATTTTTGGTTTTAAGCTCTTTAATGACTTTTTCTATATTGTTGAAATCAAATATAGCCGTGCGATAGCCACGCTCTTTGAGGGTTTTTTCAATTATTTGAGCCAAAGATAACTGGCCAACTGCCTCGCCATTTACTTCAGGTTCATCTTCGTCAAAATTACTAGCGATGCCAATGCGTAAATTACGCTGGTCATCTCCTACCACTAACTTAATCTTTTCTATTTTAGCGGCCTGAATAAGCAGTTTGGTATTCAAGGAAGCATGTGAGAAACTATTTTCGCGGCTAGTGCGACCAATTGAAGAATCAGGTGTGAATTTAGCTACTTCGTAATCAATAAAATTTAAAGCCTCTTTAAGGTTTTCTCGAGCGTCAGGCAAACTATAGCCCGAAACAGTTGTCCAGCCCATAAACTCATAACCCTCGGGTGGTACTAACACTGGCTCGCCAACTTTTTTAAAAAAATGCAACTCTTCTAAGTATTTTTTTGTTTTAATTTCTTCATTAACATTAATTTATATATTTTTTAGGCGCGTCGGGTTTTTGAATTTTTGGTATATAGACCCCCAAAGCAATTTTAGCGGCGCTTTCTACCAAATCTACACCCCAAGCCTCTTTCACAAACGAATGGACTTCATCTCCGCCCATACGCAAGCCTAGCTCAATGGGCACTGGACCGTTTTGCGTTGACTTAGCCTCAAAATGAACGATACTATCTTGCACGCCTAATTTTTCTAAAACTTCTTCAGCTAAACTGATTAAATCCGCTTGATTTTTAACCGACAAACTAGTAGGGATGGCTTGGCCAGTTTCTACAAAAAATGGCTCTCTGGTTTGATAATTGTCGGAAATTGAATAGAATTTTATTTTGCCGTTTTGCAAAACAATATCAATGTCAACCTCATCCCCATCAATATAACCCTCCACTAATATATCTAGACCGTCAAAAAAAGATCCTTCGCTGGCGGTGGCAGCAGTAATATTTTTTTTAATGTAATTAAAGGTGTTAGTCAGCTCTTCTTTATTATTAACCTTAATAACATAAGCGCTTCCAGCACCAAAAATCGGCTTGATTACTGCCGGAAAGCTAAAACCCTCGGGCAAGTCGTTAATACTTTTAACTGATTTTAATAAAATGGTGTGGCGGGGAGCGGGTAAACCATTATCGCGACAAAACTGGCGAAATAGATATTTATTGCGAACTTTTTTAGCCACGCTATGAGGAGTACCAATAAAATTAAATTTCTCCACAATTTTGGAAGTAAGTAAAACCTCGTCTTCTAAAAAAGTTAAAACTCCATCAATTTTTCTAGGATTTTGCGATATAAAATCCTTAACCGCTTGTATAGCCTCCACATGGTTAGTATTGTCAGCGATAATCCATTCGTCAACATAGGGCTCGGCCCAATTTTTTTCTTTATTCAAGCAAACAATATTAAGACCCATTTTTTTCAAAGTCTTAAAAATAAATTTTTCCGAAGAGCCCCAAGAGGTAGTATTAACTACCAAAATTGTTTTACCGTTAAGGTTATGACCATTTTTCATACTACTTTGTTATAAGGCTTTTTCACATAATTGCAATTGTTGATAACTTGCTTTTGTGTTAAAATAAATATTTTATTGATAGCTTATTCTACTTGCTTTTTCGTTTTGTTAAATTTTAACTTTGTGATATTATTGAATTAATCCTAAATATACATACCTATGGGAACATTAGATGAAATTCGCAAGGTTCGTTTGGAGAAATTAAAAAAAATTGAAGCAGCGGGGCTGAACCCTTATCCGGCTACTACTAAAAGAACGCACACCATTGCTACGGCTTTGGGTGATTTTGCTAAACTCAAAAAATCTAAAAAGGAAATTGTTTTGGCTGGGAGAATAATGGCGCAAAGAGGGCATGGGGCTTTGTTGTTTTTGAATATCCAAGATGGTTCGGCCCTTCGACAAGACTCAGGGCAGGCTTCGCTCACCGCAGGTGGCACTGGTAATATCCAAATTATTTTGAGGCAGGATAAAGTAGGGGAGAAGGGGTTTAAATTTTTTCTTGAAACTCTGGATGTGGGCGATTTTGTTGAAGTAAGCGGGGTTTTAATTGAAAGCAAGTCGGGTGAGAAATCGCTAGAGGCTACTAATTTTGAAATTTTAACCAAAACCCTTTTACCTTTGCCCGAAAAATGGCACGGTTTACAAGACCCCGAAGAAAAACTCCGTAAAAGATATTTAGATATTTTATTTAACCCCGAAATAAAACAAATGATTGAAAGAAGATCAATTTTTTGGAACTCAATGCGCGAATTTTTAATCGGTAAAGGATTTTTAGAAGTAGAAACTCCGGTTTTAGAAGTAACCACGGGGGGGGCGGATGCTAAACCATTTATAACCCACCACAATGCCTTGGATTTAGATGTTTACCTGCGAATTTCGATGGGGGAGTTGTGGCAAAAAAAATTAATGGTGGCTGGCTTTGAAAAAACCTTTGAAATTGGCCGGCAGTTTCGCAACGAAGGAATGGATGCTGAACACTTGCAAGACTACACCCAAATGGAGTTTTACTGGGCTTACACTGATTATCATCAGGGTATGGAGTTAGTGGAAGAAATGTATAAACAGATTATTCAAAAATCTTTTGGTACCTTAAAGTTTGAAATTAACGGACACAAGATTGATTTTGGTAAAAAGTGGGAAAAATACGATTATGTTTCAACCGTACAAAAATATACTGACATTAATATTTTAGAAGCCAGCGTAAGCGAAATTGAAAAGGCTTTGCAAAAGCTCGGGATTGACTACGATAAAAAAGGCTTTAACAAAACCCGAGCCATTGATAATTTATGGAAATTTTGTCGTAAAAAAATAGCTGGCCCTGGGTTTTTAATCAACCAACCAGTTGTGTTGTCGCCTTTAGCCAAAAGACAAGAAAAAAATAAAGAGTTGGTGCAAAAATTTCAAGTTATTTTAGCTGGTAGTGAAATGGGCAATGGCTACAGCGAGCTTAACGACCCAATTGACCAAGCCGAACGCTTTGAGGAGCAACAAAAATTAAGAGAAAAAGGGGATGATGAAGCACAAATGTTTGACCATGATTTTGTGGAAGCTTTAGAATATGGGATGCCTCCCACCTGTGGCTTTGGCTTATCCGAGCGCTTATTTAGCTTTTTAGTGGGCAAGCCGATGCGTGAATGCCAAATTTTTCCTTTAATGAAGCCAAACACGCCTGAAAGATTGAATGATTCAGTAAAAAATAAAATCCCAAAAACAACGGCTTCTCCTAAATCTGCTCTGCAGTTAAAAGTTCAAAAAGAAATCTTTGAAACTTTTCCAGATTTTATAGCCGGAGTGATTTTATTAAAAAATATTGATAATAGGGGAGAAGCAACAGAAATCACCCAGCTTTTACGAGAAGCTGAAAAAGCACAAATTACTAAATTATCTGGAATGGAAAACTTTAGCGAACACTCCCAGTTGAATGCTTGGAGAATGGCTTATCGCAAATTTGGCTCGGATCCGCATCAATATAGGTGTTCAGCTGAGGCTTTAGTGAGGCGAGTGTTAAAAGGTGATCAATTGCGCCATATTAATAAATTGGTTGACCTATACAATTACATCTCATTGAAATATGTTTTGCCCGCTGGCGGGGAAGATGCCGACAAGATAGTGGGGGATTTGGCTTTGGCTTTTGCGGATGGCACCGAACCATTTATCCGCTTGGGCGGAACCGAAAATGAACCACCCCAAAAAGGTGAAGTGGTTTATAAGGATACACAAGGCGTGGCTTGTCGCCGGTGGAATTGGAGGGAGGCTGATAGAACCAAACTAACCGAACAAACTAAAAATGCCATTATTGTGATTGAAGCTCTTTCGACAGCTACAAAAGACGAGGTGGAAACTGCCACTAGCGAATTAGCCGATTTAATCAAAAAACACTGCGGTGGCGAAGTTGATTTTTACCTTGCAACCAAAGACAAACAATAAGCAATATGCCAGAAGAAAAATTACATCCTAAAGTTGGAGTGGGAGTGATGATAATCAAAAACAAGCAGGTGCTTTTGGGTAAAAGAAAAAATGCCCACGGAGCAGAAGAATATTCGTTTACAGGTGGTCACTTGGAGTATCTGGAATCATTTGAAGAATGTGCTATTCGGGAAACCAAGGAAGAGTGTGGCCTTAAAATTACCAATATCCGTTTTCAGCTTTTAGCCAATTTAAAAATTTACGCCCCTAAACACTATGTGCATATCGGGATGGTGGCTGACTGGCTCAAGGGCGAACCTCAAGTTTTAGAGCCAGACAGTATGACAGATTGGCAATGGTATGATTTAGACAATTTACCTCAACCGATTTTCTTAGCCAGTAAAATTATTATTGACAGCTATCAATCTGGCCAACAATATTTATTACTAGACTAATTTTTTGACAAATTGAGATTTTTGGGTAAGATTAAATAACAATATGGCTACTCAATTAAACAACAAAATATCGTTGTCTAAAGCTACTATTTTAAAAGAAAAGGGGATGGTAATTTTGCCTTTGCGAGAATATAAAAAATTATGTGAAGATGCAGCGATAATGACTTATCACTTAAAGGGTAAGGAAGCAGAAAAATTAGATTGCTTAGTGCAAGATGGAATAAATGGATACAAAGCAGGTAAATGCAAAATGATAAAGTCGTTGGCTGATT
>JAPLWD010000009.1:0-431 GCA_026396775.1 Candidatus Gribaldobacteria bacterium | reverse complement strand
TTGGCTGATTTAGATTAAATATGATCATTAGGGTATCGCCAAGGTTTGAAAAACAGTACAAACGATTGTCCAAAAAGATTAAAGAGCAGGCTAAAGAAAAAGAAAATATTTTTCGTTTTTATCAATTTGATCCATCGCTAAAAACCCATAAATTATCAGGTAAAGACAGTGGGTGTTGGGCGTTCTGGATTAACTATTCTTACCGAATTAAATTTATCTTTATTAATCAATCCGAAGTTTTGTTTTTAGAAGTTGGTCTTCATAATATTTACAATTAAATTAAAAGTAATGAAGGAGGTTTTTCCGCCTCTGGAGCTGGGTGGGAGCATAGGGTCCAAACCTAAAACCTACCTCGGATAAGCCCGTTACAGCTTGCAACGAGTTTAACTCGTTGCAAAGGTCAGTTTGGTAACAAACTGATGAAACAAGGT
>JAPLWD010000056.1:492-9904 GCA_026396775.1 Candidatus Gribaldobacteria bacterium | reverse complement strand
AACTGCCGCAAACACAATAACACTCATAGCTCCAATGAGCATTAGGTGTATTCTTGCATTCTGCCTGCACACAACCAACCCCCGACATCCTTTGAAAAACATAACCAGGATCACATTGATCTTCCGATTTCTTCTCAACTTTTGTTTCACACTTTGTGCCCACAAGACTTATTTCGTTTTGTTTTGGAGCATTTTTTTGCAACTCCTGTTTTGTTTTGTTAATAAGATCAGCTATTCGTTGCTTCCAATTTGACCGAAGGTCTGCCCTGTTTTGCTTAATCATTTCTTTAAGCCCATCACGGATTCTTCCTTTTAATACCTCCAAATCAACGCCACTGTCCCCATAAGATAATGTTCCACGCAATTCAGAAGAAATAAGAAGGTCTAATACAGCATCCGATCCTCTGTTTCCTTGCGCAACAAGATTCATAACAACATCCAAGCCCGCCATTTGCCTTAACTCATTACTAAGTGAATTCATAATAATACCTTGGGTTTGAGAAACAAGTTGTTTTAAAATATCCTTGCCCAACATACGCAAAATCACTGCCTCATTTACCCTGCTACCAGCTTGTTCCATTTTTGTTGCCCCAGTTTGCAACGAACTAATCATTGCATCAATATCCATAACTGATTGTTTATACTCATCAAAAGTAATAACACCATGCACCAACCGTGGCCCAAGTGCATCCCTATCTTTTTGAAGTTCCCCGGCTCGCTTTTTAAGCTCATTTGCTTGATCAGTATAAACACGCCTTAATTCAAGTACTAACTTTCTTTGCTCTTCAACACTTTTAATAACTGTGTCTATGCGTTGAGCATCGCGCAAAATATGGCCAATCGATCCAATGCTAGAAATATTTTGCGTTAAAATAGCTGAAGCAATTTGCCCAAACACCGGCCCCAATGGCCTTGTAATTGGCCTGGTGATTTTTTCGGGCGCTTCAATTACAAACTTACACACCTTTTTTATACATTTAAACGTGTCTTTAAAAAAACCTCTGGCTTGGGCAATATTAGCCAAAGAAATATCTAAATACTTTTTTGGCAACATAACACTTGGCCCAGAAGAGCTTGCCGCTGCCCCCGGATCAATAGTTTGAAAATAAACAAGCGAGCTATCTTCAAACATATAAAAAGCATTTTTTGCAATATACATTTGGATGCCTTCTTCATCAGAAACCCCAGGTAAAAAATCAATTTGCTCTCCATTAGAACTTAAAGCTTTGTTAACTTCTTCTATTGTCATTGAATAGTCAAAATCCTCTGGTTTTAATACAGTTTTATTGCCAGGCACCAACGCAACATCCAAACGGTCTGTATAGGCAATATTGCCCCCAGAAAATACAACTTTTTTGCCAAGCAACGGATAATACCACACTTCGTGGCGAATGAATGCAACGCCTTGCTCACGAAATAATGGCAAATATTCAATAGCAAAATGCTCTGGGTAACCCAACGCATCAAGTGTTTGCGCTTGTGCTGAAAGATCACCACCCCCACCAAGCTCCACAGAATTTAAAACACCAAACGGCAACTTATCACGAAATATTAAAAATAACCCTACTGCCAAAACTACTGCAATAATTAATATAATTAAATATTTCTTCATGATATTAAAATTAATTTACCTGCGCGAAAATAGCCACATAATTTTTACCATAGGCCTTAGCGCACCTTGGGCAAGTGGTATAGTAAAAATATAACTTTTTTAATTCCTTGCCTTGATTTTTCACATATTCTTTCATTTCTATTGCCCACTTAGGCACATTGCTATAAGGCCCTTCAAAAACTTTGGTTAAAAAAATGCCAGAGATTGTTGCCATTTTAGCACCCGGAACATCTTTAGTAACATCAATATAAATATCACAGCCCCAAAGCGAATTTTCGTCAGTGAGCATAAGCTGATAAGGGGTCTTGGCATTTGCCTTATCTATTAACTTCATATTTTTTACAACTTTTTGCCCAAAATTAAGAGGCATATGCAAAAAACTTGCCACTCGATCTTTAACAAAGATTTTATCTTGCCATATAACTTCTTTATCCTGCCATGGTTCAGGATTAAATGGCTCGCAACACCCTGTTGATTTGATTGTTTGATTATTCATATTTTTATTATCTTAAAATTGTTATTTCTCCTTTGTTAATCCAAGGGCAAAACACCGGTGCAACGCCAATTGATTTCGGCGGTTTTTGTTTCCTCACTTACCACGCAAGCTGGATTGCACCCCTCTTTAGTGGCATTTAAATTAGCATCAAACCACCAAGTTCTAGTGCCAGCGTTATACATACCAACTGCCAAAGCTTCACCCCCCTTAATACAATCTTTTTCAGCAATTAAGCGAGCTTGGGCTTCAGATAACAAGCTATTTATTGCTGGACATTCGGCAAATTCGCAATTAGGGCCAACTCGGCCAACTGATGAGCCATCGGGGCAAAGCATAGCCTCCATAGTGCAAGCCACTGGCTCTGGCTGGCCAAACAGCTTCCACCCAACCAACCTAACCCCAACTAAAACTAAAACAACCACCCCCACAACAATTATTTTTTTCATAAATTTACAATGATGATTTCCAAAAGATGTTATTTTTAACATTCTTTGGAACTATTATAACAGGTCTTTAAACTTAGCCAAACTCAAAACCTACTCCCCCACCTCTTTTTCCATTTTCTCTTCTATATTTAAATGCTCTTTACAGAATTTTAGATAGGCAAGCTTATCACCTCCATTTACAATACATAAATCATAGCCATGCTCACTAACTAATCTAATGGCATTTTCTTCAAGGCCATTAAGCATCCCCTCTAAGGAAACAGAATACAAAACAGGATGAGCGCGTGCGGTTATCTTTAAAAAGCCAAGGGCTAATTTATCAAGCCCTAACACTCCATTTGCTCCCCCATCAATAACAAAAGTATCCAGTTGTTCTTCTTCAAAATGTTTATGATTACAAGCGCTAATTACATCCCGGAATCTTTTTAAAGTACCACCCCTATACCATTTTAATTCTGGAGCTTCTTTGATTAATTCTTGTAAAATAAATTTTTGTCCACCATTAACGTGTCTCATTGTAGAAACAATATTATCTAGGTGTTTAGATTCCTTCAAAGCGGACACTAACCATTCTTTGTCTTTCTGTGGCCCAACAAAATCAAGCGCTTTTTCTTTAATTATTTCCAAGGCGCGTTCAAGCGATTCTTGGGTTTTATCCGACTCTTCAACATTATTAATTTTATTAGAAAAATTTTCAATCATACTAATAATTATAACTTCCCGCAAAACCCAGAGTCGACCCCTATTTTATAATTTTACTTGCTTAATAAACTTACGCATCCCAAATGTATTTCCAAAAGATACGCTTTTTAGTGCTCTTCGGAACTATAATGTTATCTATAATAATGTTTCCAAAAAATGTTAAAAATGACATTCTTTGGAACTATATCGGAATAATAGGGACAGCTACCATTTTTAGTCCACCCACTCCCCTACCCTAGTGATGCCCATCTATCATTTACCTACAACTCCCCCCACAGAGCCCAGAGTTGCCCCTTGTTTCCCCTTGTGAGTTACGGTGTGCATTTTAACATCAAAATAAGTTTTTAAAGCTATAAATAAAATCAAAACAGGGATATTTAAAAAAGTAAAAGTAAAACCCCAAAAAATTCCCCCAACCATAATAATAATGTACATAGGTATAATCCTCGTATAAGCAGAAGCCATTAAATATCCCACTTTGGGCATATTGGCCTTGTCGTTATGGTAATTAGCTAAAAATGAATACAGGTGGTTTAAAAAAAATATACCAGCCCCCATCAAAATTTCCTCCTTGTTAATGTACCCCTTGTCAAAACTCATTAAGAAAAAACCATAAATAAAATGAAAAAATCCATAATGAAAAGCAAAAAACAAAGCGATGCCAAATTGAATTGTCCAGCCTGGAATATTAAAAATTTTTCTTCCTCCTTCCCTCCCCCCTTCTATCCTTATCTTGTTTCCCTGCGTTATATTACCAAAAACAATTATTTTAATAAAAACAAAAACCCCAATAATCAAGCTTTGCAAAAAATAGGCCCACATTAAATTAATAAAGGGCAAATGCTCAATCACAGCCAAAATCAGCAAAATTAAATTACTTAAAATTAAGCTCCTAGCTGTAGGGTCTTTTAAGGCCTGTTTAAAACTAAAATCTTTCCCCCCAAATACCATCCCCGGCAAAATTTTTATTCTATTAATTCTTCGCATATTTTTCCTCCTTGCCACGCCGTAGCTTCACTGCGTCCGCTTGAAGTCTTTGACGGAGACGGAGCGAAGGCGGGCATCGCCACGCCGAAGTTTTAACGAAGGCAGGTTTGCTTTCTAAAATATTGCTCAAAACTCGATTTCATTTATTGCTATTTTTTTCTAAACTGTGGATAACTCTTGCTTGATGGACAATTTCGTGCTATAGTGTATGCGGTCGGTTGGTCGTAAGACTTAGTCCCCCTCTTGACAATGGGGATATCCGCAAGGAGACTGACCCCAAAAACACCCCATTTTATGGGGTTTTTTTGTTGCTAAAGCACCCATCAAGAATATCCCAATTCACTTTTTCTCCATCTGGAACACAAGTTAATCCTACGCCTCGTGCTTGTTTTTTTGTTAGGTTAAATAAAAAATTACATCTAATTCTATCAAAATAAGAATATGTTTCCATAAAAACCTTACCGTCCTTTTGATTTTTTCCGCACCAATCTCTACCAAATTCAACGAATTGTCGATAGATATTATAAGCGCGAACATCCGCTACTTGCAAAAAATTTTCCTCGCACGACTGCATAAATTTTATATCACTAATACGATCATACTTATCAACAAATATTTTATCCATCCCAGCATTTTTTTGAAAAATGTTGATAATTTTGTTATGCTGACCAACAGTTACCTTCAAAGAAGATTCCATTTGATCAAACACAAGAATATGGTAACCGCCAGCATACTGAATTCTCTCAAAAATTAGCTGTGTGGTTTTAAGAAGTGGAGATCCTTCTTCTTTCTTGCGTTTTGCGTCTCCATAATATCTTTTATCAAAAACAACTGCCACAATTTTTAATTTTTCTTTATTTTCGCTGATGATATCAATAAACTTTTCACCAAACTTGTTTAGTTTTTCTGAAGTTATGTCAAATTTTTCAAGATAATTTTTCTTGCGTTTATGGGGGTTTCTTAGCCAATCTGATTTTACTTCAACTTTATGTGTTTTAAAGTAATAATTCTTCAATTTGTTGATTGATTTATTTATTGCTCCAAGTTCATCTTGCTTAACTCTAACGCCACATAAAACAAAATAATTATCACGCCAAAAGTTTTCGTATTCTTTAAATACTGGCGGATTTTCAATAAAATCCTTTGAGCAAGGATTTTTATATTTTTTTTGGCCACTATCGTCAATGAAAACTTTGTATAGCATAAAAATAGTTAAATTATTTTTTTAATTATAGTTTTATCTCCTCTCTCCCTATTTCTTTTACTGTACCACATTTTTGTAACAATTTTAATTAGAAATCGTCTTAATAAGTATAAGCTTAAAGTTAAGGCGTGGCTGAATAACCCGCTACGCAGGGATAAGGTGGCGTTTGGCTTGGCGACGAGCCAGGTTACCAACGGCAAGTGTTGAGGCAAAACAAACGCGCTTCGGAGCCAATAAAATAGTGTTAACTGCTAAAAAATAGTTACTACTACTGCGGAGGCCCCAGTAATTCAATTAAATGCCGGCTGATAAAAAACTACTGCAGAGGCCCCAGTAATTGGGAGACCCTGAAGGTTCTTTCTACGGACCTTGCAAGTAAATAGGTGGGAAGCCATCTATTCAACTGCTTGGAAAGGGCAAAAGCCAACAACTCTCTCCGCCTTAACTTTAAACTAATCAAGGTAATGGGGTTAGCTATAAACTTGTTTATTAAAAATGCCCTATGA
Organism: Candidatus Gribaldobacteria bacterium; assembly: GCA_026396775.1. Classification (GTDB taxonomy): domain Bacteria; phylum Patescibacteriota; class Minisyncoccia; order Minisyncoccales; family CG1-02-41-26; genus JAPLWD01. The sequence continues at coordinate 3,951 of JAPLWD010000056.1, read as the reverse complement.
TTTTAAGAGAAACGAATGGTAGCCAAAGAAGAATTATTCCCCCAGTTGACGCAAAAGTTTTGGCGGAATATGTTAATCTTCTATGGCAATCAGCTAGCGATTGTTGAATATTTTCATTTCCCGAAAACACAACCATACCAGTGCCAGTCATAATAGTGCCATCAGCCTGATAACATTCAAAGGTGTTAAATTCATCGTATAGATAAGTTCCGGCAAAGATAAACCCAATTGAGAAATAAACAATAAGCACCCAAGCTAAAGTTTTACTAAATTTTATTTTCATATTTTTTAATTAAATCCTTTGCTTCTTGTAAAAAGGCTGTATCTCTTGGAACAATATAGGCACCACCCTCAACATTTGTTGCCTTGCTATCACGCAATGCTTTCAAGGCCTCGTTATAAGGCAACCACACTTGCTTAAAACCGTTTGCTTTTTCACTATCTGTAAAATCCGGTTTTCCTTTTTCGCCTTTAACTTTCGCTAAATAGCAGTACGAGGTTTGTTTAAGGCTAAATATTTTTCTATATTCAATGATAGTGCCAATTTCTCCAATAACCTCAACATCGCACCCAATTTCTTCTTGGCATTCACGCTTGAGAGCCATCATTTTATCCTCTGTATCTTCTATTCCCCCACCCGGTAGCTTGTAGTAACTTTTTTCCGTAACATAAAGCAACGCGATCATTCCATCGCTATCCATCACCACAGCACGCCCCGCTTCACGCACGCGATAATCCCCCACCTCTTCTTCCAACACCCCCTCCGGATTTATAATCTTAATTAATTTCATAAAAACTTTTTATTTCCTCCAAGGTTTTTCAAAAAATAGAATCGCTCCCTATTTTTTCTTCACAAAGGTGTATTTCCTTGCTAATATACAGGTATGCAGACGAAAAGGGATCCAAAAGGTAATATCTAAGGCACCCTTTTCTTTTCTGTTGACTGCTTGCTAATCATTTATTAACACTTGATTGACATAATATTCTATGCTATGTTTAAAGCGTGGGAGCAATCCCACTAATCACGCGGTTCCGACAAAAGCGGAATTTTCGCTTTTTATATATACTCTTTTTCCGGTATAAAACCTACCAAAATCAATATATTTATCTTTAATATTATGCAATTCACCTGCAACCTTTCCACGAACTCCAACTATTCCAATTTTCTTGGACTTTATTTTTAATATCTTTATCATCTAAATAAGCAAAATAATTAAATTCCGGAATTAGCTTGCTTGGCTTCACAAGGGTTTATTGATCTGATTATAGCTTTTTTAATTGTTTATTCAATCTTGTTGTAAATTAAGGTTATCGTGATATTGTAATGGTAGAACCGTATTAAATTTATACAGCTGATCAACTATATTAAAAGGAGAAGAAAATGAAAATCGAAATTAGCTGCACTGACCCGGCAACGTTAGCTGTAACCAACATAGGCTGGGAAACATTAACTTTTGACGGTTTTTACGTTTTTTCCGGAATAAGATACGAAAGCCGCAAAGGAGAAATTGGAAATTTTCATGAACTTCCACGTCACCTTCAAAAAAATGCCACGGCATTTTTTGACAGAGATAAGAAGTTTAAAACCTATAAAATCCTAGAAGCTGTTGCCTTGTCAGAAAACCAAAAGAAAGGAGAAGGTGCAATTGCCTTCTATGAGTAAACATTGGGGGGTGGTTCTAAAACCACCCTCCCAAACTATTTTTATATTTTTAGGTGCCCTCAGCGCACAGGTTATAGCTTTGGGTTTGGTTGTTGTAATTAGTGATAAGCTTTTTGGTGGTTTCAAGTAACGCGTTGTACTGACCCACTAAATCATTATATTCCTTTATTTTTTGATTATAAACCTCTCCTCTTTTTGACGGCAGGCCTTTAATCTCACTGTCTAAAGTTTGCAACTTTTCTTCTAAGCCCAAAAGTGAGGCTTGGTTGGTTTCAATTTGCATATCCAAAGCTTTATTCGGCAACAAGCAGTCTGAAGCCGGCCGGCCAAATTCTTGCACCGCCATCCACACTGTTTGCCCCTCGTACACTCCCCTCTTCACGGCCACCCCAATTTCTTTATACTTAGGGTTTAAAATGTTTTCACGGTGCCCTGGCGAATTCATCCAAGCTTCTAGTAAAGTAGCATCATCTTTAAAATTACCCAAGGCCAAGTTTTCTCCCACAATTAGGTAGTTATAACCAGCGGTTTTAGCTAAATCACTCGGCCCAACTCCGCTGGGTGACTCGTGCTCAAAATATTGCTTGCTAAACATATCATTGGCTTTGGCTTGAGCCATAGCCGTTAACTTGGCATTAGCCACCAAGGCAGGCAATCCATTTTGGGTTCGTTGCCAATTGGTTTGTTGCAAAGTGCCTTCCATCGTTAAATTGGAGGCAACCTGCTCAATTGGCCCCATCAAAGGCGATGGCGCCACAATTTCTTGCTCTATTTTTTTTAGCTCACCCACCGTAGCCTCCACCTGTTTTTGAGCCACCCCAAACCACCCCAACAAATCAGCTTTAAAATAATACAACCCCCCAACCACCACCACCCCACAAAATATTAAAACCCCTTTACTAAAATTTCTCATACCCCACTAAAATTTATTTCCCAATTAAATTAGTTTAATTAAATTGTAGCTGACCCCATTTCTCCCATCAAAAAATAGATTTGACCCTATTTTGCTCTAAACCGAATAAACGGACAACAAGATCTGTATTATTAGCCCTAATACCATAATCACAGTCAACACAATAATAACCCAAGTAAGTTGTATCATCTTCTCAGTTTGTNNTGTTGAAGATACTATATTAAACTCATTGAGCGTTTTTTCGAGATTATTTAGAAGCCTTCTGGTAAGTTCGTCAGAAGCAAGCGATCCGTATCGAGGGTCAGTTTGCTGTATTATGTCCTTTAACTGATTCTCGCTTGAATCCTCTATTCTTGGAGAAAAATTACTCATATTATTTTATCTTTAATATAGATAGTGATTGCCCCCATTCCTCCTTAAATAAACGCACTAGCGTCACGATAATTTTCGTAGACAAAATTATAAACTTCCAGCCCTTTTAGTTCGCAATCTTTTTCGGTATAGGTTGGTTCTGGTAGTTTTGTGAATAATAAATCAGATATAGCAACTTTCACCCCAGCCCTGTTTGTTTCAAAGTCTCGCCAATGTGGCACAAGAAGTGGTTTTAAACTAGCCAATAAATCATGAGCTGTTCCTTTTACAATCGCAACCTCATCTGGATTTAATTTTTCTTTAAGTAATAAATCGAAAATTGCCAGTTCATCCTCGCTTAAATTCTCTTTTACTGCCCGTTGTTCTTCTTCATTTAAATCCTTAGCTAATGCCACTAGTTCATCAAAAAGCTGGTCAACATCATGAGCTCCGCTGTTATATTCTTGCAAAAGCGCCACCAGCCGTTCCATAAACTTGGCGCGTTTTTTGTTTCGCTTTACCATTTCAGTTA
>JAPLWD010000056.1:0-438 GCA_026396775.1 Candidatus Gribaldobacteria bacterium | reverse complement strand
CTCCACCTGCAAATTTTTATTTTCAAAAAACGAAAAAAAAGTATGCAAAGCATCAGCGTCAAGCACACTTAAGTCTTTTATTTTTTTATGTTGAGAAATAACATATTCTCCCGCCTGAATTGATTTATCAAGCAAATCCTCCAAGTCTTTTTTAACTTGAGAAACATCTGTGTCTCCTAATTCCACCATTCTAATCCGTGAAGCCAAAACCCTTATAGCTACCACTTCTTTGTAATAATTTTCTGCCTCGGGCTCGGGTAATACCGAGCGATAAGTGCTTTGTAAGTCCCCAGCCAAATTTAAAAATTTCTTTTTCCTTTCCTGTTGCCCAATAATTATGTTGGCATACTTTTCCAGCAATAATATTTTTTGCTCACTTGGAGCCTCCAATAAAGGCTCGAGTTCAATCTGCTCATTTTGTAAAAATTCTTTTAAGTT
>JAPLWD010000033.1:4181-11355 GCA_026396775.1 Candidatus Gribaldobacteria bacterium | reverse complement strand
TTACGCAATGAGCGATAATGATTTCGCTGAAAAAATGCAAAAATCTAAAGAAGAATTATTTAAAAACTTTAAACATTTACCTCAAGAAATGATTGAATTCACTTCTTTCATTTCACACGCATATGTTGATTAGAAAATACTGATCGCAGGGGTCTGTCCCCTACTGTGTTAGCTTTGTCTAGGAAGTTTAGAAAGCTTTGATTGCAAGTATTTTTTGATCGATTCAGATTCTTTATAGTCTTCATAAATCTGGCTTTCTTTTCCGGACAGTTTTTGATTTTTCAAGGATTCAGTTAAATTTTTAAGTTTTTTGATCAAATTATCAATTTTTAAGGGTTCATCAAAGGCTGATTCTTGTTTTAGCAAAGATTCTAGCCGGTTATTGTTTAAATTTTTACTTAAAACTTCCATTAAATTTGTAAAAGCCACATTGATGTTTCCGAACTTTAAATCTAAATCTTCTTGTTGTTTTTTTAATGGCTTTAAGAGATCTAATATGTCTGTTTTGTTGTCATTTAGTTGATCTATTCTGCCTTGGTTTCAGTACCTCTAGGGTCTTCGGGTAAAGTAAATTCCAAAGGAGATCCAACTCTGGTTCGTAAAATTCTAACTAGCTCATTGCCTTTATCTAAAGTTTTTATTTCTAAACTGGTCAAAGCAGAACTTATCTTTTCAGTTACCTCTTGCTCTTGTTCGATTCTATAGCCAGCCCTAATAGCTTCGGTTGGCATTTGCTCTACTTTTTGATTTTCCCAATTAATACCGACTTGCAATTCAACTCTTTGATTTTCTACCTCCATTTTTTCTTGAATTTTGGCGTTTTCTAAAGCCACATATTTTTCTAAGCTAGCTAAATTGGTAAACTTATCGCGTGTCAGTATGTTGTAGTCTAAGTGTATGTTCATCTCCCCAGAGCCTCGGGTATGCTCTCGATCAAGCCTAAAAGAGTATTGTTGAGAATCTGAATTATTCTTGTGTTGCATTACCTCTTGGCGTTTTGCTTCATTGTTCACAAATTCTTCTAGCTCATTCAAAACCTTATGCCCTTCTTGGGTTGAATCCATAATATACTGACAGTTTGGAACGGATGTTTGTTTTTGGATATCCTGCTTAAGAGTGGTATATTGTTTTTCAATTGTTTCAAAATACTGTGTTTTATTTAAAGCCTCTGTTATAGGCGCATTGCCTTGAGTATTATCCCAGACCCGAATTAAGTTTTTCAGGCTTCCGTTTGGAGAAAAGGCAGTTTCAATGGGCATTAAAAAAATGCAAAAGATCAGGGTCAACTTTTCTCGACTCTTCAAGTCTGTCGCGAGAAGGCTTGGGAATTAACTCTAAAATTTCAGCAAAAACCTTGTCCCCTCTTTTAGCTAAGTCCTCAATTGATTTTTTAGCTTGGGGCCAAGCTTCCATTGATTTATTAATCTTTTGCAATTCTGCTTCTACTTTGCCAAAGTTGGTTTGGCGAGCTTCTTTTTGCATCATATCTTTGGCATTTTCAACAATCAATCCTTTAATTAGTTCTTCACCACCTTTTTCAGCAATTTTGGCATCTTGCAGGTCTTGCACAGAAACGTTTGTAGGATATTCTTTGTGTCTAGCTTTTAGCTTTTCTTTGTATTCAGGCGTCTTTTTTTCGTATTTTAGCAATTCAGCTGTTTTTTGTTGAAGCACTTGGGTAATTTTATCCAAAGACTCTTGAGCTTTATCCTTAGTAAAACTGAATTTTTCATCTGGAATTAGTTCTTTTAGTTCAGCTTTGAGGCTTACGGTGGAAGTTTTAGCCTCGCTTTGAGTTAAAGCCTCTTTTTTCCCTTGTCGCTCCCCTACTTTTTGCATTAAACCCATCTCTTTTTCTTTCCAAATCACAACTTCTTCCTCGTTAGATAAATCTTTATCTTTTAAAATATCGTCTTTGGTTTTGTAATCAGGGTTTGCAGCTTGCCAAATTAAATTTTCAAATTCTTGATCCGCCTGCTTAAATTCAGCCTTAGATCCCCTCAGTGCCTCAAGTGAAGTTAAATAATCTAGTTTAAGACCATGCTTATTCGATAATGTATTGGCGATTCCCTGTAAACGATTAATTTCAGTTTGCAGGGAGCTAACTTTTTCAATTGCTTCAGCTTCCTCTTGTTGCCTTTGCTCGGCTAATTGCTTTTGCAGGGCTTTTTGCTCAAGAGCTTTTTGCAATTTTACTTCTTCTATTTGTTTTTCTTGAAGCTTAGTACCTAATTTTTCTAAGAGTGTCATATGAAAATATAAGCTGTTTTGCTTGTTTAAATAAGTTTATAGCTTATTATTATTCCCTGTCATTGCGAGCGAACCCTAGCAAGGGTGAACGTGGCAATCTCAAAGAACGAGATTGCTTCGTCGTTCCGCCTGCTGGCTACACTCCTCGCAATGACAGGGGAATTTTATTGTTTAATATTGGTGGCAGTACTACTAGCCGACAATTCCTCCAAGGTTTTAGCTCCAACAGGTTTTTCTACAAGAACTTTCTGTCCAAAGTCAAAATAAACCAGAGAGAGATTTAAATTAGTTTTAGCTTGTTGAACATCGTTTTTTAGTTCTTCTAAATTGCTTAAATCAAGTTCTTTTTCCCATTTAACCTGCACTAGCTTGCCATTGCTAATCCATAGGTCAAAATTGATACCTCCAGTAATTTTCCAAAAGTCTTCGATAGCTCTTGGAAGTTCTTGGTTAAGTTTAGTTAAATTGCTTTCATAGTCTTTTCGTTCGGTTTCGGGCAAGTACTTAGCCGCTAATTTAAAAAAGTTTGGAGCCACGCGCTTAACAGCTTGTTTGTTTAAGTAGACTAGATAATGTTTGGCAGTTTGTCCCTTAACATCTTCATCGTCCAAGGTTTTCTTAATGCCAAAAAGCCCTTGCCCTTTTAATAAGGTTACTAATTCTTGAGCTAGTTTTTGATATTGCTCACCACTAAGCTGGTTGGAGTCGTTTTGTTGAAATAAAGATTTATCTAAGTAAATCCACTGTCCCTTTAAGCTACTTAAGTCTCCAAAAATTGTTGGTAAAGCGTTGATTAATAAATAAGTTTTTTCACCAAAAACTCTTAATTCAGCATCCCCTACCATTTTTGTGCCACCTGTTTCTAAAACCGCTTGCGCCACAATGTCTTGTTTGGTATTGTTTTTGTCGGCTTGGTCAAGAAAACCAGTGGCCACCAAAGCAAAATTCAAAATTGTTTGAGGAGCGCTAGAGCTATCTCCTGCTGTTGCCACATTCACTATTCCCGACAAATTAACTGTAGCTTGGGTCTGAAATTTAAAAGCATTGCTTTCCATGGTATTTTGGATAGCACTTTCAATTAAAGCATTCGCTTTAGTGTAAAACAAAAACCCCCAATCAATTTTAATCACTCCTGCTACCACTAATCCACCAGTAATCACAACAACGCTAACCCCCACAATTAAACCAATAAGATATTTTTTGGATATTTTTTCTAGCAACATATTTATATTTTTATAACATTAAAATCAATGGGCGAAATTTGGATGGTGTCGCCTCGTTTGATTATACCAGCTAACAAAACTTTTGCCAAAGAGTTTTCCACTTTATCTTGAAGGATGCGTCGCATTTCACGGGCGCCAAAAGTTGGACTATAACTAATTTGGGCAATTTTTTCTTTTAATTCGCGAGTAATTTCTAAAATAATGCCCTTGTCTTTTAATTGTTCGGCCACTTTTTTCAGTTGCATTTGGGCAATTTCCATCAAATTTTCAAGGGTTAACGGCCGAAAAACTACCACGCCATCGAAGCGGTTAATCAGTTCGGGTTTAAACAACCCCTGTTGCATAATGATATTTAACAATTCGCTTTTTAGTAAGTTTAAATTTTTGTCTAAATTAACATCTTGCCGAATAATTTCCGAACCCGCATTGCTGGTGGCGATAATTATAGTGTTTTGAAAATCAACTTTTTTACCAACACCATCGGTTATCCAGCCTTCATCTAAAATTTGCAAAAATAAATTTAAAATGTTGGGATGAGCTTTTTCTATTTCGTCGATTAGTACCAAACTAAAAGGATTTTCTCGCACCAGTGTGATAAAAGGCCCAGGATTTTCAAAATCGCCCAAGATTTTTTCGGTGTCTTGAGGGTTTTGAAACTCGCTCATATCCAAGCGAATCATTTTTTGTTCTGAACCAAAATAAATATCAGCTAAAGCTTTAGCGGTTTCGGTTTTACCCACCCCGGTTGAACCTAAAAACAAAAATGAACCAATGGGGCCTCGCTTGGTGTTCACTTGAACTGCCGATCTTCTTAAGGCCGAAGCTAATTCACTAATCCCCTCTTCTTGTCCCACAACCCTTGCTCTTAAAAGTTGTTCTAAATTTAAAAGCTTTTCTTTTTCTTGATTTTGTAAATTTTCTAAGGGAATTTGAGTTTTATCACTTAAAACTTTTCGAATATGCTTTTCCTCAATCAAAATATCATTCGAATGGTTTTTAACAAAAGCCCCCACTTCTTCTAAAAGCCGAATGGCCTTATCGGGCAGGCATAAATTTGGCAAGTATTTAGCCGATAAAAGCGCCAAAGCCCGAATGCCTCCATAACTTACAAAAAGGTTATTTCTAAATTCAAACAAGGGTACATAATAATCTTCTAAAGTTATCATTGTTTCTTCCTCGCTAATTTCAGTCATTTCTATTTTTTCAAATTGGCTTAACAGCCTTCGTAAGTAGTTAAGCCAATCAAGCGAAAAGATTTTAAAGGCAAGTAACGGCTTAAAATGGCGGTGATATTAATTAGGCCTGCTTGTGATTTGGCTCCAACATATTGATGAAAGTTATCAATAATTAAAATTACATTGCCGGCTCTAGTGGCTTCAGCTAAGCATAAATCTAGTAGGCTCTCGGTTTTTTCTTTACCCTCAATGACACTCACTAAAGAAGCAATATCAAATTGAATAATGCGTTTATCGTTAATTTGAACAGTGCTTTGATTGGTAAAAGATTTTTGAGCAATGGCTTCAATTAAACTCTTTTTGCCACAGCCCGCCTCCCCTACTAATAAAGCATTGTTTTGGCTGTTTTTACTTAAGGCTCTTTCTAAAGCTAAAATTTCTTTTTGGTGCCCAATAATCGGCCTAAAGTTGTTTCTTTGAATTTGAGCCACATAATCAACATCAATAAAGCGATCTAAGCTAATCGTATAGCTAGCTGACCAATCGCGAGCCAAGTTGCCTCGTTTTCTTAAGTTGTTTAGGCTGTAAAATTGTCTTCTAGTTTCAAGGTTGTTTTGGATTCTTTCATGCCATTCCACTAAATGCTCAATGTCGGCCGGTAAAAGGCCGTTGTCATTTAAATATCTTTGCCAGGGTTCAAGGGCTTGGCTTAAAACCACCAATAAATCACCACAATCTATTCGAGTTTTTTTTAAAGCTAAGGCTCTTTGACCTGCCTGTAAAACTAACGCTTGCCAATTTTGGGGAGGTGAATCTTGAGTTAAAGCTTGTTTTAAAAATTGAGTCACCTCGTTTAAACTTAGCTGGGTGCGGTTAAAAATAAACTGCAGTATTTTTGGCTTAGCTAAAACAAAAGCAAACAATAGTGCTAAGTTAGAGCCTTGTTGTTTGAAACTTAAAGCTTTTATAAAAACTAAGATTGATTCATAATCTAAGAAATCAGCCGTATTAAAATCAGTTGGGCTAGCGATTAAATCGCTTAAGGAATAATAAAGTTTTGGTTTTTTGTAGGCTTCAACAAAATTATTTTTTTGCCAAAAAAACAAAGCCCACGCCAAGGTTAAAATAGCACCCGCCAAAGCTCGGTCAGCCCAAAGGCTTCCCCAGTCAGTGGCTAAAACTATATACCCAAATTCAAAGCCAAAAGCTAGGCAGAGTAAAAGCAACCCAATGATTGATCTTTTTTTAGCTAAAGCTGTTTTAGGATTAATCCAAAACGAAGCTTTATACAGAGCAGTTTTTTTAATTTCCAAACTCATATAGCTTTAAAATAATAAATAGAAGCTAAGCAAGTTAGCTGAAATAAAAATCAAGGGCCATAAATACCAAACCACTAAGGCTACTGGCCCCAAAACCAAAACTGTAATCTCAAAACATAAGCCAACTAAAATAGTAAAAATTCGTACTAAGCCTCCTAAAAAACGCGAAATTAAATTGTTGCCTAGAGTTTGCAGAAAACGCTCCACATCAAATCCCCTGCCATAGGCATCAGCGTAGCCTTTCCAAGGGGCTAAAAGGGTTTTGAGTAAAGTTGGGATTGAAAAAAACTCCCAATAAAAAATGAGATAATTTTGCCAAATCGCTCCTATATTTTTAGGGGCTTCATAAAAATACCATTCCAAAAAGGCACTCAAAATATTTTGTTTTTTGGTGGTTTGACGCATTTCACTAGCTGGGCTTGTTTTCTTTTAACAAGTTAACGCCAATCCCAGCAATTTTGGCGCTAGCTGAAAACAGAATAAAAATAAAAATAGACCAGCTCAAAAGATTTAAAATTTCAGCGATAGACCCTGCTGGCAAAATCCCTCCCATTTGTTGGTTAATGCTATCTTGAAGTTGTTTTTGCAGTAAATCAGTGTTTACTCCGGGGATGTCAGTATTAATTTTCACCCCACCTGCGGTAGCTTGGGTTTTAAAAATTTCGGGAGCTTTTTTGTAGCCCTTAAAAACTTGCCACGAATCCAAAAGCCCCAAAACAATTGCCACTAGCCCCACCACTAAAAGAGTCCACCCCAATAATTTTTTTGCCATATAAAAAATTTAAATTATAAATTAAAGAGAGCCAAAATTTCCTTATTTTTTAGAGCGATAGTGGTTATATAGTGGGCTTGACAGGAGTCGAACCTGTGACCTTTCGCGTGTGAAGCGAACGCTCTAACCAACTGAGCTACAAGCCCTTTCAATGAAATAAGGCAGTGATTTAATCGTGCAGGCTACAAACCCAACTTACTAAATTAGTATATCTTAACATTTCCAAGAATCAAAGAAAAGAGTATAATAAAAGAAAAAATATGGCGCAAATTTTAGAATTATTTTTTAATCGACAAAAATCAGCTTCTTGTTTTGAAACAGTTTGTTTCAAGCCTAGCCAAGCAAGCGAAATAAAATCTGGCGAATTGTTTTTGTTTGGCGAAATTCGCAATTAACCCAAAAAAGGTGCTGAAATTTTAAGCCGTTTAATCAAAA
>JAPLWD010000033.1:0-4157 GCA_026396775.1 Candidatus Gribaldobacteria bacterium | reverse complement strand
GCAGGGGCATTATCCAGAAACAGTCGAGGGTTCTTTAACCACAATTTTTCAAAAAACCGTTGAAAAAGCCAACGAGTTTTTGCTAGAAACGCCCAAAAAAGAAGGCTTTAATTTGGGAGGTAATTTAAGTTTTTCGGCTTTAGCTTTAGGGGGTGACCTGTCTTTAGTGGCTACTCGGCTGACTAGTGTTAAAATGTTTTTATTGCGCGATGGTCAAATTACAGCCTTAGGCGATAACTTTCCCCCTACCACTAATAATTTATTTGCTAACACTTTAGAAGGGCAAACCAAAGAAAATGATAAAATTATAATTTTCAACAAAGAATTGGCGGGCATTTTTGAAATTGAAAAGGTGTTGAGTCTAGTAGCCGGTCTTAACACCTTAAAAGACATTAAAAAGTTAATTAAAAAAAAGCAAAAAGCTTTAAAAGAAGCTGTGGGTTCTTGCTTAATTATTTTAGTTAAAAAAGAAAGCTATCATCAGTTGCCTCAAATTAAACTTTCTGATAATAATCCCCTCTTTAAACTCTTTCAGAAAATTTTGCCCCAATCCCCTACTCTCAAATTAATTGTTTTAAAAATCATTATTTCTTTAGCCGTTTTGGCTATCTTATTACCGCTCGGCTATTTTCTCTTCCACCGCTAACTATCCCTTTGTCATTGCGAGGAGCCGAAGCCGAGGCGACGAAGCAATCTCTACAACCCCCCTGTTATTGCGAGCTCGCCCTAGCAAGGGCGGGCGTGGCAATCTCGTACTCGGTAAAGTTATCCAGTGTTTTTTTAATCTTAAATCATTGTATAATGATTAAATCTTATTATTAAGTTATGCCTCAAGACTTTATCGAACAATTTATTGCCGACACTATTCAAAAGGCCGGTTACAGCGACTTGCCCGAAACCTTTTTGCAACCCTACAAAGACAAACTAGAATTACTTTTAGTGAAAAGAATCGGTTTAGAGGCTACGGTTTTGTTAGATGAAGAGTCTTTAGAAGAGTTTGCTGATTTAATTACCCAGCCCACCACTAAACCCGAAGAGGTTTTTACCTTTTACAAAGCCAGAATTGACAACTTTCCCGAAAAAATCATCAAAACCCTAATAGATTTTCAGAAACAATATTTAAACCTAGCCGAGCAAGTAATCGCAAAATAGAATTAAGAATTATGGTGGGTGCTGAAAAAATAAATTTTAATACCGAGTCTCACGAAAACTTTAGTCAGCTAAAAGACGAGGTTCGCTTTGGCTCTGAAATGGCCAGCAAGCTCAACGAAAATAATATCCAAAAAGAGTTGTTGGGCGATATCAACGAGCAAGGCCAATTCCAAGGTGATTTAGCTCAAGTTTTAGAGAGTTTAACCCAAAAAAAATCTAAGCCTAAAAAAGGTGAAGAAGTGCTTACCTCGGCCGAACAAATGGCTCAAGCGCTTTTAGAGAAAGGCTATTTTAACGGCGATCAAAAAATTGCTCAAGAAAACTGCCAAAAGATTTTAAGCCAGCTTGAATTAAAAATCGTCAAAGACGCTGACCTAGCCGAGCAAGATCCAAATCACAAACGCACCCGGATTGCCAATAATCTTTTATTGGGCGGTATTCGTGGCATGACTTATTTTACGGTGGGTGGCGTGGGAACGGCCTTGGGTGGTGTGTTGGGAGGCGTAGGATCCTTAGGAGTGGCAAAATTGGCTGATAGATATATTGTTAACGGTTTTAAAAAATCCAGCATTGAAAAGCACAAAGCTAAAATTGGCTCTAACAAAGAAGGGCTTAAGCAAAATTTAGCTAGCGACTTAGCTGTTTTGATTTCTCAAAACCAAAGAGAGCAGTTGTTAATTAAAGAAGGCCTACCTAAACCAGAAGACCGTACCATCCAGCAACATTACGAAGACACTAAAAATAAATTGCAAAACACTTCAAATCCAGAGAAGGTTTCTTTTAACTTAACCCCCGAGCAAATAGACAGAGCCGCCCAAATGATTGCCATTGAGCAAGCCATGGAAAACGAAACCCGCCTTCAAGAGCAAGAATTAGCTCAAAGAAAAGGCCAGTGGCCGAATAAAATTTTAGGCAAACTTAAAGGTTTTAACGACCTTGTAAAACCAGGCGGTTCTAGTGAAAAAGATTTTGCCAACAGAGCTTTTGCCACCACGGCCTGGTCGTTTGGCGTTGGCTTGTGTTTGCGAGAAGCGGCTTTAAATGTCCCCTTTCTTAAAGAAGCCATAATGATGTACGGTGGGGCTAGGGGTGGCTATGCCTTGAGTAAATTAATTTTTGACCGAGGTAAAACCAATTCCGAAAATATTGCCAAAGAAGCCTTATCAATACTAGATCAAGAATCAGCTAAAAAAACTGATTTCAAAGAAAATGATTATAAAACAGCTTTAGCCCGAGCCCGTTTGGCTTTAGCTGAAATGAAAAAGCAAGGCAAAAGCCAAATTGAAACTACCCAACTAGAAAAACAAATTAAGCAATACGAATTTCAGATTTTAAATGAAAATATGCTCACCAAGGGCAGTGATTTAGATACGGCCTTAGAAAATTATAAAGGTGAAGACATTCAAAAACGAGAAGCCGATTTTATCAAAGCCGACCGTCGTAATAAAATGGCTGGTAAGTTGATTATAGCAGGGCTAGGAGCCGTAGCCGCCCCAATCATTGGCGATAGACTCGCCGACATTGCCAAAACCGCCTCCTCTTCTTCCTCCCTCGAAACTTCCCCATCTCAAAATCTCGACATCTCCCATTCTCCCTCACAACTCGAAACTCAAAATCTCGACATCTCTCCCTCTCACCCTCTCGAAACCTCGACATTTCGAAATCTCGATATCTCCCCAATGACTGATCGCCAAGTGGGCAATATCATTGAAGAAATGAAAAAATGGAACCCCGATTTTGATGTTAACGACATTGATAAAATCTATCCAGGCAACGAAATAGTTTTAAAAGACCCTAACGGCCAAATTTTAGAAAAAATAACAGTTAAACAAGGCGATAACTGGTGGAACATCATCAAGCACCACCCCGATTCTTTCGCCAACCCAGATTTCAACGAAATCGCCATCTACAAAGGCACCGGCCCCACCCCCACCGACCTAGACTTTCAACCCCCCACTCCCTCGCAACTCGAAACTCTAAATTTCGATATTTCTTCCGACCAAGCCTTTAACTCCGAATATGTAGACCCAAAACAACCAACCCTTGATACTTCGCAATTTGACTCTTCCCCATCTCGAAACTCAACATCTCAAAACATCGACATCTCCCCCGTTAGTCACGACATAAACTACCAACCCGAAGCCGGATCCAACCAATCACCAGTTGACCAAATAATTCACCAACACAACCCTCTCTCCCAACAAGTCCCCGAAATTTCAACATCCCAAAAAAAACCCCTAATTGAAGATATCCAAACACTTCCTCTGGGGTCAGAATCGTTAAAAAATGTTGAGTTAAATGATCTCGGTATTAACGCCGAGGATTTATTAACCCAGCAAGCAGTTGAACAGCTTCAGCCAATTTCGGGCGTTAGTAAGGATTCCCTAAAGGTAGCTTTTAAAGACATTGCTCAGGCCGTGGCCTTTTCTGAGCAAGGCGATTTAAATAGTTTTAACGACAAGGTTATTGATTTAAGTAAAACTCTTAATGGTGGGGTTGAAAAAATATCAGAAATTAGCGAGGCTTTAGATAAAAAATTAATTGATGATTTTGGAATTCCCCCCAAATACTCTATTGATTTCTCCAAAATATCTGAGATGAAGAATGAAGATCTAGCTAAAATACACGCCGATTTATTTAAAAAAGTATCCACATGTTGGAGTGAAGATAAAAAATTCGATTTTAACGCTTTAGTTAGTAAAAAAATTCAACTTGAAAATTTTATTAAAACACTTTTAAATAGAAGTGACAGCAATTAAACGCTTTCCTTGTCATTGCGAGGAGTGAAGCCATCCGCCAGCTGGCGGAGGCGAAGCGACGAAGCAATCTCGTGCGCGGGTTTATGTCACCTAAGTTGTGTTTTTTTGTAAAATAACAGGGCTAACGAATTAAAAGTATTTTCTACTCTAATTTACGTTAGCCCTATTCCAGTGGATAATACCACTATTTATTTTTTAAAGCCGAGGCCAGGCGTTCTGGTGTCTCAGTTTCTTTTTTTTGATTTT
>JAPLWD010000006.1 GCA_026396775.1 Candidatus Gribaldobacteria bacterium | reverse complement strand
GATTTTGGGATTACAACTTTAACCGACGAAAAAAGATATGGTTTGGCCTTGGTTTTGGGTGGGGGCGAAGTAAAATTACTAGAAATGACGGCTGCTTATTCGGTTTTTGCCGACGACGGAATAAAGAATAACACTATTTTTATTTCTGAAATTAGAGACTCTAAAGGAAACTTAATTGAAAAAGCCAACCCCACTCGTTTTAGAGTGTTGCCCGTTCAGGTAGCCAGACAAATTAATGATGTCCTTTCCGATAATAATGCCCGCGCTCCTATGTTTGGAGCTAATTCTTCTTTATATCTGCCCAACTATCAAGCTGCAGCCAAAACTGGAACTACCCAAGACACCAGAGATGCTTGGTGTATGGGCTACACCCCAACCCTGGTAGTGGGAACTTGGGTAGGCAACAACGATAACTCTCCGATGACCCAGGGTGGGGCTGTGGCCTCTGGCCCAATGTGGAAAGATTTTATGGAGGCTGTTTTGCCAAAGTTTGCCAAAGAAGATTTTACTCCGCCTCAAGTTGTTGTTCAGGACAAACCAATGCTAGATGGAACAACTGGATCAACCAACCACTCAATCTTATATTATATTAATAAAAACAACCCCCAGAGCAACGATACTTCTCAAAATGACTCTCAATTTTTTAATTGGGAATCAGCTGTTCAGAATTGGGCAGGCAACTATTGATTATAAAACGTATAAATAAGAGATATCGCCTACCGGCTTAATAACCCCCGCTTTATCTGGACCACTACATTCTAAAACTATCTCCGATCCTTTAATATTAGCCAGCCCACCTAATAAAAAACGATAATTAAAAGCCACCTCTAAATCGGCTCCAGTAATTTGACAGCTTAAAAAAGATTCGCTTTTACCAACCTCAGGGCTTTGAGTAAAAACTCTTAATTTTCTGTCTTTAATAATGGTTTTTAATTTAACTTCAGACAACTTACCAGCAAAAAGGCCTGCCTGCTTAATCTGGCCAATTAAAGCTTCTCTTTCTACTCTAATTTGAGTACTTGTTGTGTGTGGAATAATCTCTTGATAAGGCGGATAATCTCCCTCGATTAAACGCGACAATATTTTAACAACTGGAACTAATGGATTTTCGCTGGCTACCTCAAAAAGAACTTGATTATTAGTGAAGCAAATATTAACCTGTCCTTTCTGCGCTCCCAAAATATTCAAAATTTCTCTAGCTGATCCTTGGGGCAAAATAAAGTTTCCTTCTTTTTTACCGGGCTTATAGATATTAATTGTTTTTTCTGCTAAACGAAAACTATCTGTTCCAGCAATTTTTAATTTATCCTTTTTAAAAGAGAAAAAGATTCCCGTTATTTCTGGTCTTAATTGAGAAACAGATGGCACCTCAATAATCTGGGTTAGGCCAGCCACAATATCCTCAACACCTACCTGCCAAACATCTAAACTTTCTACTTTGGGAACCAATGGAAAATCTTGAGCAGATTGAGTTGGCATTTGACTCTCTTGGTCTTGAGACAACAAGATTAATTGATCATTTTCCTCTAATAAATTTAATTTTTCGGCTCGAGTTAAATTAACTAGATTGGCTAAAAAACTAGCTGGCACCGTTAACTCACCACCTTTTTCAATTTTAGCTAAAACCCAATATTTAATTGTCGTTTCTAAATTAGTCGTAGTTAGCTCTAAATGATTGCCCTCTGCTCGTAATAAAACATTCTGCAAAATTGGCAATCCCAAAGCCTTCTTTGTAATTCTTTCGCAAACCATTAGAGCTTTTTTAAATTCTTCTTTAAATATTTCTAGCTTCATTTTATTTAATAATTAATTAATTTTTTACTTATTGTTATTATTAATGTGTCCCCAAAAAGTGGAAAACTTTTTTAAACCCTTTAAACTCTAATCCCCCTGGGTTATTAAGAGCTTAATTAGTTGTGGATAAAATTAGGAAGGCTGGGTATAAGTGAGGATAACTTTTAAAAATTTGGTTTTTAGACCTTGAGATTGCTTCGTCAATCGCCCTGCTGGGCAACCTCCTCACAATGACCGGCTGAGTCGGTTTGTTTAGATCTCAACATAAAGCCTTTGCTTGATTAGGTTGATTTCAGTCATTAGGGTTGGGTCTTCTTCAATTAGGCGAGCAATTTTTTCGTAAGCGTAAATAGCTGTGGTATGGTCTTTGCCACTAAACCTTCTGCCAATTGAAGGATAAGACTCTTTTAATTCTTGGCGGAATAAAAACATTGCAATTTGGCGTGGTTTAACAATTTCTTTGCGACGAGTTTGGGTCATTAAGTCGTTGGGATCTAGGTCATAAAAGGCCGCCACAATTTCCAATATTTTTTTAGGGTTAGTGGATTTTTTGGCGGTTGTCATCAGGCTGTGAAGTAATTTACGAACAGTGGTGAGGTCGGGTGTTTTTTGGTTAAGCTTTTGGAAAACCAAGAGTCTGTTTAAGGCTCCTTCCATTTCTCGAATATTTTTTTGGATGTTAGAAGCAATATACTCTAAAACCTTTTCATCAAAGGAGGTGTTTTTTTCTTGGCATTTTGTTTGCAAAATAGCGATGCGAGTTTCTAAATCGGGGCTACTAATATCAGCAATCATTCCACCCTCAAAGCGCGACCTTAACCTTTCTTCAATGGCGGGGATAGCATTGGGTGGTCGATCCGAGGAAAGAATAATTTGCTTTTGTTGCTGAAAGAGAGAGTTAAAAATATGAAAAAATTCTTCTTGGGTTTTTTCTTTACCAGCGAAAAACTGCACATCGTCAATAATTAAAACGTCTATTTTCCCCATTCTTTTTTTAAGTTCTTCAATCTCTTGGTTGCGGATGGCGTCAACAATTTTAGAAATAAATCTTTCCGAAGAAGTGTATTTAATTTTTTTATCAGGAAAGGCCTTCAAAATAGCGCTACCCGTAGCTTGTAAAAGATGGGTTTTACCCAAACCAACTCCTCCATAAATAAATAAGGGGTTATACACTAGCCCTGGTTTTTCAGAAACAGCCAAAGAGGCGGCGTGGGCTAGCTCGTTAAACCCGCCTACAATAAAATTATTAAAGTTGTAACGCGGATTAAGATTAGTTTTTTGGTCAACTTGGAATTCGGGAAACTGTAATTGAGACTCTAGACTTAAGGCCCTTTCTTCATCGCGGTTAAAAGCCTCTGTTTTTTGGACATTGGGGGTTGGGGCCTTGATAATAAATTCTACGGTTCTAATGTTTGGTTCTAAAGATCTTAAAATCTTTAAAATCAACGACTGATATTTATTCTCTAGCCATTCTTTGGCAAAAAGATTTGGTACAGCCACAGTGACTTCTCCGTTGGAGCTATTAGTTATTTTGGTGCCACCAAACCAAGTCGCGAAATTAGCCCGGGAGACGCTAAATTGAATTTGGGCTAAAACGGTTTGCCACAATTCTTCGTTGCTCATAATAAATATTTTTTTATCTTTGTCTATTGTCGCTTATCCTAAAGATACTGCAAGTCAGAATGAAAATCAATGAAATTAGGGGTGGTGTTAATAAGCTGTGGATAAACTGTTGATTAGATTGGCGAAAGTAATGATACTATAGGCGGAATGAAGTTTTCGGTTGACGAAAGAGGTTTTTCAGATTATCATTGGATTAATTAATAGCTGAGGTGGATACAAAATTATTCCTACTGCAATTTTAGCTTTTTGGCTACGACTTCGTCAGACTGCGTAAAAAGCTTTTCGCCGTAGCTTCTGCTACGACTCAAACCTTTTTACTTGTCTTCCTCGTCTCGCTCAAAAATCTAAACTTTCGCTACGAAATAATTTTGTATCCACCTCAATAAACTTATGAGTGTAACTTATCAACCCAAAAAGAAAAAAAGACGCACAACACATGGTTTTTTAAAGCGGATGAGCACTAAGGCTGGCAAAAGAACAATTGGTCGTCGGAGAGCCAAGGGTAGGGCTAAATTAGCCGCTTAATAATTGTTAGAATGTGCTACCACGAAAAAATCGTCTTACTAAAAATAATGATTTTTTAAAGGTTTATTCTCAAGGCCGGCACACTAACGGTTCTTTTTTGGCTTTGAAGGCTATGGATAATCATCTGCCATATTTTCGGGTGGCTTTTATCGTTAGTAAAAAAATTTCAACTAAAGCTACCGAACGTAATCTAGTTAAGCGAAGACTTAGGGAAGCTGTGAAAAATATTTTAGGTTCAATTAAGGCGGGGTATGATATTGTGATTTTTTCTAAAACCAACATTAGGGGGCAAAAATTTTTGGAGATTCAAAATGAAATTACCGGAGCCTTTCATAGAGCCAAACTAGTTAAATAAAACAAGAGACAGAACGTTATGGCAACTCTTCCTAAAAAAATTATTAAAGTAGCCGTTGTTTTGTATCAACAATGGATTTCTCCTTTTAGAAAACCCCAATGTCGCTTCTACCCCTCTTGCTCGGAATATATGCTTTTAGCGATTGAAAAATATGGAGTGGTTCAGGGGGTTTGGAAGGGTTCTTGGAGGATCTTAAGATGTAACCCCTTGAGTCATCCTAAGGTTGATTGCCCTTAATTTTATAAACAATTTTAATTATATGAATTTTTTCATCCAATTTTTTTTCACTGCTTTGTACCAACCGCTTTTAAATGCTTTAGTGTGGCTTTATAATTTTATTCCAGGGCACGACCTGGGCTTGGCTTTAGTTATTTTAACTATTGGTATTCGTTTATTAATG
>JAPLWD010000126.1 GCA_026396775.1 Candidatus Gribaldobacteria bacterium | reverse complement strand
GCAAGGTTACTCTTGGCGCGAACCCGAAGAAAGAAATTATCAAATTACTCTCAAAACAGACCAAACCCCCGACAACATTAAAGATGTAAATGATTCAATTTTAAACGAAGTGATTGAATGCGCCAATGCACCCTCCTCCGCTAAAGCTTCGGCGTGGCAAGTCTCACAATGCACCGAAGCTTTTCGAATTATTCCTCAAGAACTGCAGTTTTACAAAAAGATGAATCTTCCCTTGCCTCGGCTCTGCCCGAACTGCCGACATTATCAACGTCTCAAACAACGTAACCCTCTCAAGCTTTGGAAGCGCCAGTGTATGTGCAATGTACTAGGGCAGACCTCGTACAACAATACTTGTGAGCACAATCATGGTAATAATCCTTGCCCTAATACCTTTGAAACTTCGTACGCCCCTGAGCGGCCTGAGATTGTGTACTGCGAGGAGTGCTATTTAAAGGAGGTGGCTTAATGGCTTGATAGTTTGGCTAAGTCGTGCGAAAATAGAAAAATAGTTTAAGGATTTATGCGCGAAACTAAAATTCGAAAATTTAAATTAGCTCCACCGCCCCAGGAGTTACCAACCTATGGAACGATTGATCCCAAAGATTGTTCTTTTATTGGCCGAACAAATTATGAAGCAGCCTTAGAAGAAAAAAAGTTTGTGTTTGGGTTAAAGCGGGTAGACCGAAGAAGACATTTGTATCTCATTGGTAAAAGTGGGGTGGGCAAATCAAAAATGCTAGAGCTTTTGGTCAGGCAAGACATCGCTTTTGGCGAGGGGCTGTGTTTTATTGATCCGCACGGCGATGTGATTGATTCGATTTTAGATTTTATTCCCAAAAATCGCATTGACGATGTGGTAATTATTGATCCTTCGGACGCTAAATTTCCCGTTTCTTTTAATCCTTTAGCCAATATTGACCCAAGTTTTAAACACCAACTAACTCAAGGCTTAATTGAAATAATGGAAAAGCAATTTGGCGCTAATTGGACGCCAAGGTTGGAGCATGTTTTTCGCTTTACCTGTTTGGCTTTACTGGATTATCCGCATGCTACTATGCGGGGGATGATTTCAATGCTTACTGATAGAGCTTACCGACAAACCGTGGTTGATTATATTGAAGACGATATGGTGCGACGATTTTGGGCAATCGAGTTTGCGGATTGGTCGGAAAAGTTTGATACTGATGCGATAATTCCACTGGTAAATAAGTTGGGTCAGTTTTTGTCTGATCCGATGCTCAGAAATATTTTTGGTCAAAAAGAAAACAAGATTGATCTAGAAAGTTTAATGAACGAAAGAAAAATTATTTTAATTAATTTGTCTAAAGGCAGATTGGGCGAAGAAAATGCCAGCTTTTTTGGTGCAATGTTTATTACTAAAATTAAGCAAGCTGGCATGGCCAGAGCCGGTTTACCCGAGAAAAAACGAAATGATCTTTATCTCTATGTAGATGAGTTTTATAACTTAGTCACGGAAACTTTTGAAAATATTTTAGCGGAAGCTCGAAAGTATGGGATTTGCTTAACGGTGGCGCATCAATATATGGGCCAGCTGTTGCCTCGCGTGCAGGCTTCGGTTTTAGGTAATGTGGGCAGTATTATTATTTTTCGCATTGGAGGAGAGGATGCTGAAAAGTTAAAACCCGAAATGGCACCCGTGTTTGATGTAAAAGATATGATTAATTTAGGGATCCAACAATTTTATGTTAAAATGACCATAGATGGTGAAACATATGATCCCTTTTCAGCGGAAACTTTAAAAGTTTTACCCGCCACTCATCCATCTTACCGCGAGGAAATTTTAAATGCTTCGCGCAGTAAATATAGTATTTCAGTGGAGGCAGCCAAAGAATTGATTGCCAAAGAAGAAACTTTAATCATGCGAACAGCCCAAGAAAAATCAATGATTAGTGGCAAAGGGGGTGGTAG
>JAPLWD010000098.1 GCA_026396775.1 Candidatus Gribaldobacteria bacterium | reverse complement strand
GAATTGTGACAAATTCGCTCACGTAAGAATTGTCATCCTCTACTTCTAGGTTATAAACTTCCCCCTTGTATTCAGTTATTATAATTTCACGCACAGGTATATAAATATAGTCTTTATCTATCCAACCATGCTTTCGTTTAAGTTTTGTATTGAATTTCTTAAAACAAGAATCATTTAATAGCCCAAAATCATCCTCAAAAAATGAAAGATTAGAAAGACAAAAAGTTTTATGCCGCGCCATAATATCTCTATTCCCTATTTTGTGTTTTCTTTGATTAAATTTTTCTATATCCTGCATAATCCCAATGGAAGGAATAATCCCCAATCTAAGACAAATAACCTTCATCTGATTCATTAAAACCCTTGAGTTAGTGTAACCAGCATCGCCTCGCCACCAACCTCTTAAAATTTCCGCCTGTTGTTCAAGTGGCAAATTTAACATCCAATCTGGCAGACACTTCGTATATGCTTTTCTTGAGGCGTTATTATTGTAAAAAAACCTACTGAAAGCTTTCGCAAGAGGTTTTGAGAAAAATGTTAGTTCCATACTCGCATGTTCTCCCCGCTTATACTTTCTACAATAAGTCAATCCAAATATACTTACCATTAATCTTTCTACATCTTCAATATAATCAAGCTCTTTTTCATTAAAACAAAAGGAAACTGAATCCCTATTATCTGTATAGCCCTCAGACAAGTAATAACCAGCTAGACGACAAAAATCTTTATCAATTTTGATTGTTTTTGGTATTAAATTAGCTCTCGTCCCATTTTTAGATCTTAAAAAATTACCTTGTATTTGGTATTCTTCTTGTTTTAGATATTTATTAAGCAGAATTTCTTTTATGTCGCGAGTATTTTTATTAAAGCGGGGGAAAATCAAAATGTCTCCCTGCTCAAGATTTTGAGCTTGTACCCATTGGGGTCGGTAATCTTGAAAATATTTATGTGGGCAGTCTTCTTTCTTTTGAGAATTACAATTTTCTTTACAAATTATTTTGCATCCAGTCGTGGGACAATACTTTTTTGATTTTATAGCAAAAAATGGGTGTTCTGGGGTCGTTTTGATCCCTAATCGAAAATAGAATGGGTGGACAGAAAAAAGCTTGCCAGTATGAAGTCTTTTATACACTTTTTCCACTTTTTTTAATCTTCCCTTATGGGTGTAAACCAAATCCCCTACGCTAATATCTTTGATCATTTTTATCTCTTGACTGGTATGGATATAGGTATCCGGTAATAGACAGTGAGCAGGGATCACCACGCAATCTGGATTAATGTTTAAAACTATCTTAGTTAATTCTTCAGCATCCAAGCCCAAAATAGGGCGACCATCGGATTTTAAATTATATTTAGCGCCTAGATAGATATTGATTTTTTCAACCGTGGCTAAGTCGGGTGCTAAAATCAACAAATGAATTCGTCGCGCCTTGCCACCTCGAGTATAGATACAACTAATTTCGCTAGAGAGGATGAATAAAGTTCCCGAGCTATCCCCTTTTAACTGAAAAAGCCCCTCACTAAAAGGCTCTAAATTTTTCTTTAACTCATTAAACCAAACCGGATGCGTAAAATCCCCCGTACCTAAAACCTTCAAGCCCTTTCGCCTAGCCGCCAATGCCAAAGGCAACAAGTCCATCTCTTTAGAAGTGGCTCTGGAATATTTAGAATGCAAATGAAAATCCGCAATAAATTTCATAATGTAATTAGCCCAGGTAAAACAAATCTCGGTTCATTACTTTGTCACAGCCCACGTATTGGGCTTCACCGTTGATAGCTTTTTCGTATTTAACACAATCACATTTTTTACCTCCCGTGCAAGTTTCAAGGTCGCCATTTTCAATCGATGCTTTAATTTGCAAGGCTTTTTCTCTTAATAAATTAATATAGTAATTGGTAGAGCTAAGCTTAATTTCTTTAATAATGCCAATTTTTTTATCTAAATACCAGTAGCTGGTTTTGGCAATGGGCACTTTTAAATGATATTGAGCTAACAAAACATAAATGGGTAATTGTAACGATTCGCCTGATTCCTCTGACTGGCTGGTTTTAAAATCTACGATATGAGCTGAGCCATCGGATAATTTTTCAATCCAATCAAGGCTACCCACCAACACAATTTCTTGATCGGCAAAAAGCTTTATCTTCGGCAAAGTATTTTCCATACAATAAGCCGAATTTAACATTAGGCGTGGATTATTTTGCAAATTATACAGCATTTCAACGCCTCGTTTTTTAAAAAAGCGTTCTTGGGGTTGAGTATTAAACCCACCCTTTTTACCCCGAAAGGTTGGCCAAACTTTTTCCAAACGATCTACCAAGGGAATAAAAAATCGGTCTTGAGGTTCAAGATTAGCTAAACCTTCTAAAACATAATGAACAGCCGTGCCTAAAGATAAAAAAGGGTTGGTCACCCTAATTTTGTTACCCGTAGCTGGGTTGCGATAAAGATGCTTTAGATAATAGGCTCGGGGGCAAATTTTAAAATCCACCAAACCCGAGTGCGAAATCCAAAGCGTTCCATCGCTATTTTTAACACTTTCGTATGTAACATTCATTAGTTCATTAAATTTACAATATAATCAATCACTTGTACTTGCTCTTTCAAAGAATTATCTACCTCAATCGCTACAAAATTAGAGAAATACTCTAAAGGATAATTTTTTAAATAATCAAATTCAGCCAAATTAGTAAAGTGATGTGCCCCATAAACCAGTACCCCCTTGTTGTCCACAAATGGTTCCTGTGCAATAGCGCTAATATGGTTACAGCCCAAGGCATATTTCTCTAGCATTTCAAGAATAAACTGATACTGAGGTTCATTTTTTAAACGATAGTTTTCTAAATGTGAAAAATCCAAACAAATTCCGGCCCACTGTTTAATTTCTTCTTCGGTAAAATTACCCGAATAAACATTTTCCAAATAAATTATTTCTTTATAGGGTGTATAGTCAAAAAAATGTTTATGCTCTTTAGTGGAATGAAAATTAAAAACCTGCGTTCGATATTTATTCCTCAGCCAATCTACTTCGCTATAGTCCATATCAGTTCGCAAATGCACAAACGGAATTTCTTCTAAACCAGTTCGGCTAAGCAGGCTAAACATTTCCTCCCTTTGGGGTTTTCGCAAACAAGTGGGAAAAAGTGCCACCCTTTTCAAACCAAGCTGATCAATTTCCGCAATTTTTTCTCTCCAGTTTGTCCCGCCATCAGTGGTAGTTACTGCCGGCAAAAATTGTTCTTGCTTAAGCATAATCTTTAAAAACCTACGGTTGTAAAATACCTTCAATTTTTCCATTCACTGAAATAATAACTTGAGTAACCGCAAAAAATTGTTTAAGAGTTTCAGTTATTTGTGATCTGATAGCAGTCACCTTGCAAGCACCTCCCACACCTTCTTCTATTTTTGAATTAAAATCAACTTTTGCTACCCCATCAACAATCGTTAAACTTTGCACCTTAGTGCCATAATTAATGCTACTAACAATATCCGACCTGCCGCAAGGTACACCTTCCAATAAAAGTCCCATTGCCAAGGTGGCAATTTTAGAAACCTTAGGCACAAATACTTCTAAGGGTTTTGTTGCTTGGCAATCTTGCCCAGCTTCTTGAGGAGTAAAGTATAATTTAATAGCTGTAAATTTTGTGTCCGTTAATTTTAAAGGAATCGATACAGTATCTAAAGACCCGTCCTTAGCACTTTCATCTGAAACTTCCAGTATAATATTGGAGCTAGTTGGTTGTTCGTTTAAGTAAGTAATAGTTTTTTCAAATGGAGCCATCCCCATTGAGCCTCCCATAAAACAACCTGTAGCCAAGCTTTCGCCTGCTTTAGTTTTAATTGTATAAAGCACATTGCCTTCAAAGGTGCTAGATCTTCCCTTTATAGTAAAGGGCAAACTGACCTCTTGATTAGGCTTTAATGACTCAACTATAATAGTGCCCTTGGTGTTACTTAAACCATTTTGAGTTGAGCTTGTGTTTGGATTAGTTGAAGTAGCTGTATTTTCAGGGATAACCGGCCCACAAATTACTGAAGGCATTGGCTCACTAGGTTGCCCATGTTTAACCCAAACACCGTTTTGGCACAACCAGCTATCTTCTGGCCCACTCAAAAAACGAATAGCCAAAAAAATAATTCCTACTAAAAATAAACCAAATATAATTATTAAAATAACCTTCTTCATAAATTTTTAATCTTAACCTGTCCTTGTCTAAGTATCTTAACATCCTTGCCCTTAATTGCAATTAAAGTTGAAGACACGCTTTTGATAGTTCCAATGTCACAATAAAAATCAACTTGGTCACCAAAATAATCCCGCGCCCGCTTAATATTCATAGCTGGTTTTTCTCCCTCCCAGTTAGCGCTAGGTGCTACTAATGGCCCAGTTTGTTTTAATAAATTGCTCAACCATTTTTCGCGAGGACAACGAAAAGCTAAAGTTTTTTTAAGTGGCCGTAAATAGGACAACTTGCTCTCCAAATTAGGACAATCCAAAATCACGCTAACCGAGTTAGGCCAAATTGAATTTAAATATTTTTTAAACGAAGGCTCCAAAGTAATTTGAAACTTAGTTAAATCGTTCAAATTAGAAATTAAAATAATAAAAGGTTTTTGGGGGCTTCTTTTTTTAAGCTTATAAATTCGTTGAACTGTTTTTTTACTCAAGGCTAAACCAACCAAACCATATAAAGTATCGGTAGGCAAAACCCCCACCCCCCCATTTTTTAAAACCATTGCTATCTCTTTCAGAATTATTTTGTCAGGTTGTTTCATATTAAGAAAGCTCCCCACAGGGAGCTTTGCCTTCATCTAAGGTTACGAAATGAGGCGAGGAAAGTATTTTCAAGGCGCACCTCGAGCCCTGTTTGCATGGTTCCGCCAGCAGGCGGAAAACAGGGTGAGAGCTGAGCGAAGCCCTGCGGCCGGGCAGGGCGAGCGTCGCCTTGAAAATACTTTCCGAGCCGACTTGCCTTTCGTAACCTGAAATCTATAATTCCAGCTCCTTGACCTTGCTCCAATCACTTTCATTTAAAATAATAATCTGGCTATCGGCTATAATATACAAATAATCGTTAATATATAAAGCTCTTTTCACTGCCACATCGCTAACGGCTTTGACTAAACTTAGCTGATCATTTTGATATGAAAAAATATAGCCCCCTCTCCCGCCTGGGATAAAGAAAACTTGATGTTTAGCATCCTGCAAAAAAGCATGATGATTATCAGCCACATCCGTCCAATACTCATCCAAATTATACTTGGCAATTTCAATTGGATTAGCTGGATCTTTAATATTAAATAAAGAAAGTTTAACTTGCTGGCCTTCTTTACCTACTCCTAAAATCCGGTTATCAGCTAAAGGATGCAAATACGCTGAATACCCAGGAATTTTTAACTCGCCGGTTTGCACTGGCTTTTGCGGGTTGCTTAAATCCAAAACATAAAACGGATCGGTTTGTTTAAAAGTAACTAAATACCCTTGATTACCCAAGAAACGAGCAGCATAGATTCGTTCACCTTGACCCAATCCCAAGATTGAACCAGTTAATTTTAAACCACTATCTAAAACATAAACATCGTTAACGCTTTGACTTTGATCACCTGCAATATAGCCCCAGCTCATCCAACCACCGCCAATTGTGGTGGCAATGCGTAAATGATTATCATATTCATCCAACGAAAATTGGTTTAACGGATGCCCAGGTACATTACCCAAAGCTACTATTTTTAGATTATCCAAACTAACTTTAGCAATGCCGGTTTTTTCCAATTCTCTTTGATGATCTTTTTGGTAACTAGCCAACCGATTAGATATTTCATTATTAGTTTTAAGTTGATCATCTTGGCTCAAAGAATTTTGAAAATCACCCATAATGGAAGACAGCTCGGTTATTTTAGCTTGATAGCTTAAATCATAACCCATCAACTTTTGTAGCTTAGTTAAAACCCAAGACGGCACAAGATCTTTAGCTTGACTATCTAAAAAATTATAAAAGAATTTAATTGTGTCATCGGTGTAAGAATAAGTAACATAAAGATTGTCTTGCGATACATAAACCACCGACTGCCCTGCACTTCCCACAAAAGCTAAACTGTTTTCAATGTTGCCATTGGCTGGATCAATTTTTAAAACCGTAAAAGTAGAATCCACTGGAATTGGCTGGACTGGATGATAAATATTTGAACACTTAATCTCAAAACTACCCTGCTCTAAAGTAACCGGCCTAAGAGGGCAGGGTTGATTTTGATTGATGTCATTTCTTAAAACTAAGTAAATTTTATTATCTTTTAGCCTTGAAGTTAATAAATTATTTCGGTAATCCAGTTTAAAAGACCATTTTTGAACTGGATTTTTAGAATCGCTTACATCATAGCCAATAATTTTATCCGCCCCAAAAACCACTAATTTTTTATCCGCCAACAACATTTCACCTGCTTGATCTATTTTAGCAGTCACCGCTAAATCAGAAATTGGAAAGGCTTTGATGATTTCAATGCCACCTTGATAATTTCTCGGAGGTGCAATCATTTTATCTGTCATCGGCATTGGCTCGCTAAAATAATAGATTGGATTTTTCGAATAATAAATTTCCGTGCCATTAGTTTTAACCACATCGGGCTCATCAATGCCTAAAACCTGTACATTGGTGCCTGATACTCTGTCGGGACTAGCAACCGGAGCTGGGCTAGCAGTAGTAGCCTTGGGCGCAGTTACACCCACACTATCAACCGCCATTTCGTTTCGAACTCCCATACCCATACCAAAACCACCCTGATTAACTAAGGATTGGCTTTGTTGTAAATAGGCTTTAAATTCTTCGCCCGAAGCAAAGCCCTTCATTTCTGAAATGTTAGTCGGTAGAACAGGAGGCTTTAAATCTAAAGTAAACTCCGGAAAATAGACCGCCGGATAAAAATGGTTCACTGCTAAAACCGTTCCAAACCCCAAAGCACCCGCCACCACCAAAATAATTAAAGCTCTTTTGCCATTGATATTAAATTCCATATTTTTATGATTTGAAAATTACGAAAGGCAAGGCGGCTCAGTAAGTTATTTTGGTGAACCGCTCAAAAGCCCCAGCGGGCTTTTGGGCTTAACTCTCCCCCTGTTGCCCCCCGAGTACTCGGGGACCATGCCAACAGGGGTCGAATGTTCACAAAAATAACTTTCCTCATCTCATTTCGTAATTAAAAATATTAATAATTTTATCGCCAATATAATTATAACGAAAAACAACCAACAATGAAACGCCTACCTAAAACTCCACTCCTCTTTTTTGTTTAATCCCTTTTTGATAAGGATGTTTTATCTCTTTCATTTCAGTTACCAAATCCGCCAAGTCAATTATTGCTTTAGAAGCGTAACGACCCGTTAAAACAATTTCAGTTTTTTTACCATATTTTTTTAAAAATTTTATTACCTCCTCTTGATCTAGCAGTTTATACTTTAAAGCCACATTAATTTCATCTAAAATCAAAAAGTTAGCTTGGCTACTTTCTAAAGCATTTTTGGCTAAAGCTAGCCCTTCTTGAGCTAAGGCCAAATCTTTTTCGTCAATGGCTCTAACATTATG
>JAPLWD010000028.1:2558-5033 GCA_026396775.1 Candidatus Gribaldobacteria bacterium | reverse complement strand
AAGCCTTAGCTCACAAAAGGCGTTACAAGATTTACAGCCTAAAATTGCTAAAATCCAAGAAGAAGGAAAAAACAACAAAGAGGCTCAAGCCAAGGCAATGATGGAGCTTTATCAAAAAGAAAAAGTTAACCCCTTTTCGGGTTGCTTGGTGGTTTTGTTGCAATTACCATTTTTAATAACTCTTTATTATGTGGCCATTAATTCGGTTAAACCCGAATTGGTTCAGCAGGCTCTTTATAGCTTTGTGAATAACCCTGGGGTTTTAAAAGCAACGCTGTTCTGGGTTTTGGATTTAAACAATCAAATTGTGGTAGGCTTTTTAGCTGTTTTGTCGGGCTTGTTACAGTTTTGGCAAACTAAAAAATCTTTTGCTTTAAATAAAAACAGTTCCGATGCATCGGCGAAACAGGGCGATTTAGCGAAGATGATGCAAAAACAAATGATTTATTTATTTCCACTTATTTCGGTGGCTCTAGTCTGGCAACTTAAGGGCTTGATAGGGGTTTATTGGGTGGTAAGTTCGGCGTTTGCCTTGATTGAGCAAAAAATAATTTATAGCAAATCAAAATCTAAAATTAACAACTAAAGGGATAATTAAGTTTATGCTTTGAGGGTTGGTTTTTTATTTTGAACTTTATTATGATAGAAAAAGAAAGTTCTCAAACGGCTCAAAAAATTGCTCAAGAATTTTTTAGTAAAATGACTTTTGAGGTTGAACTAAATGTGTCGCCTGTAGGCGAAAACGCTTTATTGCTGGAAATTAATACTCCTGACGCTCGAGCTTTAATTGGTGAAAGAGGCCAAACCCTAGCGGAGATTCAACAGCTTTTGAATCGGATTGTTAAAAAACAACTCGAAGAAGCTGTTTTTTTAGATCTAGACATTAATGGTTATAAATCTAACAAGATGAGGCAATTAAGCGATTTGGCCAGATTGGTAGCTGATGAGGCGGTTTTAATTGGTCAAGCCAAAACCCTTGATCCAATGACGGCTTTTGAGAGAAGGATGATTCATTTGGAGCTTTCGACTCGGTCGGATATTGAAACCGAAAGTATTGGAGAGGGAGAAGAGAGAAGAGTTATTATTCGCCCCCTTTCCTTTTTAGGAAAATAGAAATTCACAATTGAGCTTTGATGTGGATATGTTAAAATTGAGTAATCAAAACACTTTAAGATTTTATAATTTAAGATTGTAAAAAATTAAATTATTAAGATTAAAGGTTTTAAAAATATTCAATTTAAGGTTCCGCAATTTTTAGAGAGAGAATCCAATATCGCTTGGGGGTTATCTTTTAAAAACCTAGTGGTTGGTGTAACTTTGGGGTTTTGTTTATTTGGGCTGTATTACCTTTTTGTAAGCTTGCACCTACTGTGGCTTTGGGTGATTATTTTACTCTTTGTGATAGGGGCGTTTGTGGTTTTTAATTTTGTGAAAATAGAAGGGAGGGGTGCTTTTGATTTGTTTACCAATGCAGCTGGATTTCTTTTTTCTAGCCGTCTTTATATGTGGCAGAGAAAAACCGGCTTAGCTCAAATTAGATTAGCTAAGCCCAAAAAAGAGCGAAAACCCAAGGAGGCTGCTTTAAAATTTGCCCCTAAAAGTCGATTAGGCCTTTTAGGCTCAAAAATTGATATTAGCAGTATTATTGATCGTGAAGATTTTTTTGAAGATTTAGCTATCCCCAATCAAGAGATTGAGGCAGAAGAAGAATTGCCAACGGTTAAAAGATTTTCCAAGTAAAAATATATGGCTATTCCTAGTCAGAATTTTTTAGAATTTAAGCAAATTAAAGAGGGCATTATTACTTTAAAAAACCGAGCCCTAAGGGGGGTTTTGTTAGTTTCTTCAATTAATTTTGATTTAAAATCAGAAGAAGAGCAAAATGCCATTATTTTTCAATTTCAGAATTTTTTAAACTCTTTAGACTTTTCCACTCAAATTATTATTCAATCCCGTCGCTTAAATATCACAGGCTACTTTGAAAAACTAAAAGAGTTTGAACAAAAACAAAAAAATGAACTTTTAAAAATTCAAACGGCCGAGTATCGTAAATTTATTGAAAGTTTAGTTGGCAGGGGCACAATTATGACCAAACAATTTTTTGTGGTGGTGCCCTATAGCCTTGGTGAATGGAAGATGAAATTTTTCAACGTTGTCGAGATCAGCTTTATCAAAGAATGGAGTTTGTGGCAATTGGTTTAAGAAGGTGCGGTTTAAGCGTGATACCCTTAACTACTCCGGAAGTTATTGAGCTATTTTGGGGCTGGCATCATCCCAAAGAAGCTGAAATTGGTTATTACCCAGAAATTTTACCCGAGCTTGTTAAATAATTATTTTTATGGCGCCTAAATTTCCTTTTAATTTACCTTTTTTAAAAAAGAAAAATTCGCTGGACGATTTTTTATTGAGGCCAGTTGAAATTAGGGCTGAAGATATTGTGGCTCCTTCTTTAATTGAAATTAAGTCTAACTTTGT
>JAPLWD010000028.1:0-2468 GCA_026396775.1 Candidatus Gribaldobacteria bacterium | reverse complement strand
TGTAATCAACTTAAGTTATCCTATTGATATTGCTTTGCATATTCACCCTGCCAACTCGGGTGATATTTTGCGTCAATTGAGGAAAAAGGTGACTGAAGTTCAAGCTGAAATTCAAGAAAATGAAGAAAAGGGCAAAGTGCGGGATCCTATTTTAGAAACAGCCTACGAAGATATTGAACAATTAAGAGATGAACTGCAAACTGCTCGGGAGCGGGTTTTTCGGGTGGGCTTATATATCACGGTTTATGGTGATTCAGAAAAAGAGTTAAGGCAGGGGGAATCGCATTTAAGATCTATTTTTGAAGCTCGTTTGATTTATGTTAAACCCAACTTAATGAAAGAAAAAGAAGGCTTTATTTCAGGGGCCCCTTACGGTTTGGATCAAATTATGGTGCATACAGCGATGAACACGGCCCCCTTATCAAGTATCTTCCCGTTTGTTTCGCCCGATCTCTCCGCCAACGAAGGAATTTTGTATGGTATTAATCGGCACAATAATTCTTTGGTGTTGTTTGATCGGTTTACTTTAGAAAATGCTAACTTGGTAGTTTTTGCCAAATCAGGTTCGGGTAAAAGTTATTTTTGCAAACTAGAAGTTTTAAGATATTTAATGCAAGGGATTGATGTGATTATTATTGATCCAGAAAACGAATACGAATTTTTGGTAGATGCTGTGGGCGGGTCTTTTTTCAAAATTTCTTTAACTTCGGATAGCCATATTAACCCGTTTGAATTGCCACCCATTATGGATCAAGATCCCAGCGATGTTTTGAGATCCAATGTCATTAACTTAGTGGGATTATTAAGAATAATGTTGGGTGGATTATCTCCTGGGGAGGATGCTATTATTGACAGGGCTTTATCGGAAACCTATGCAGCTAAAGATATTACCCCTGACTCTGATCCAACCGAGTGGAAAGATCGGATGACCTTGCTTTCGGATTTAGAAAGAGTTTTAGCGGGTATGGAGGGAGCTCATTCTTTGTTGGAAAGATTACAAAAATTTACTCAAGGCAGTTATGCTCATTTTTTCAATAATCCCTCTAATGTTAGTTTAGATAATGGCTTGGTAGTTTTTGGGATTAGAGACGTGGAAGATGAACTAAGGCCAATGGCGATGTTTGTAGTTTTGCGTTATATTTGGGCGCAGATTAGAGCCAACTTAAAAAAGCGAATTTTGTTGGTAGATGAAGCTTGGTGGATTATGCAATATGAGGATGGCGCTTCTTTTTTGTATGGCCTATGTAAAAGGGCTCGTAAATATTGGCTGGGAGTATCCACAATTACTCAAGATGTTTCCGATTTTATGAAATCTAACTATGGCAAGCCAATTATTACTAACTCATCTTTGCAATTTTTAATGAAACAAAGCCCAGCCACGATTGCTTTGGTACAAAAAACCTTTAATTTAACCGAAGGCGAAAAAAATACTTTATTAGAAAGCTCGGTGGGCGAGGGGGTTTTTATTGCGGGTCAAAAAAGGATCGCCTTAAAGGCGGTGGCTTCGTATGTTGAGGATCAGATCATTACTTCAGCTCCCGAAGAGGTTAAAAAATTGAGAGCCGCTAAAAAACGAATGACTCAGCTTTAATTATGTTAAATTACGAAAGGCAAGTCGGCTCGGCAAGTATTTTCAAGGCGACGCTCACTCGCCCAGCAGGCTCGCTTCGCTCAGCTCTCGCTCCCGTTGCCCGCCTGCTGGCGGGACCATGCCAACGGGGCTCGAGGTGCGCCTTGAAAATACTTGCTTCGCCTCATTTCGCAATTTGAGGTAGGGCATATATTCAACAATTTCTTATGAGCAAAGGAGGTGTTTTTACCCCAGAGGGTTTTATTATGCTGGCTATCGCCGGATTTTTGGATTTCATGATGCTAATTTGTATTGTTTTAACGGCCGCTTTTGGCATTGGGGTGATTATTGGTAAAATTGTTTATGTTTTTGGGTTAGCCATTATTACTCCTTGGCAAATGTCTAGATACGGTATTTTGAAAGGTAAAAAGGCTACTAAAAAAGGTGGAGCGAGTGTTAGGGTTAGTTTTGAAAAAATGAAAAAAAAGTTTGTGCAAAAGCAGTTAGGGCGCTTGGCTTTTAAGATTATTCCTATTTTAGGCGATTTTTATCCACCCTGTTGGCATGGTCCCCGAGTACTCGAGGGGCAACAGGGGGAGAGTTTAGCCTAAAAGCCCGCTGGGGCTTTTAGGCGGTTCACAAAAGTAACTTACCGAGCCGTCTTGTCTTTCGTAATTTAGGGTAAATTGTTTATGATTTTTGGGAAAAAATTTTTAGCGATCTTGGGATTGTTATTGCTGGTTTTGGCGACAAGCGGGCTAGCTTTTCAGGTTAAGGCGCAGAATATTAATGCGCCGTCTTTTGAGTTGCAATATCCTAAGCTCCCAGGGTTGGATGAGTTGGTTCCTGGGCAGTCTTTGGTTTATTATGTTAAGTATTTTTTAAATCTATTTTATGT
>JAPLWD010000119.1:7143-9526 GCA_026396775.1 Candidatus Gribaldobacteria bacterium | reverse complement strand
GGGTCTTAAGCCCACGATGCTACCGCAGAATGGATAATTAAACTTTCCAGGACGAGTTTCGGTTAATTCCCAAGTTTTATTTTGAGAGGTGCCCGAAACAAATTGAGAGTGCCAATCGTATTGATAGTAAGCTCTAAATTCTGCAAGTCCATCACTATCTGTGCCATTAATGGTAACCCTTATTTTCGTAGTACAGTTACGCCCATATTGATCACAATCGCGACCAGTTTGAACAGCTGTTAAATTTCCCGAGGTTGAATGATCACCTGTTTGACAAGAAGTATCAGCTTGGCATCTGGTTTCAGCCTCTTGATTGCAAGCCGTTGGATAACAATTGCGAGTTCGCTTTTGTTGCATTTGGTTTGAGCCACAAGAGCCCTGCCCACAACCAATGTTTTGCCAATCCTTAGGCCATTGGGCGCAAAAACAACCAGCCGAAGTAACATTTACCGAACAAGTAGCCTCTTTAGATTGCGTATTAGCCGTTACCACTAACCTACCAGTATAACTTCCTAAGTTAGTAAAGGTTACCTTGCTAGATTGATTGCTACCCGAAGCATCACCCGACCAGCTAAAACGGTATGGACCAATCCCACCCGAAGCCTGCGCAATAAACCAAGTTGGCTTATTAGCTTTCACGGGATTTGGAGCCGTAAAACACCAAACGGTTAAATTAGGAGAATTATTTACCCACCCCGCAAGTTTTAGTCAGATATTTTCTTTCTAAAACTTTATAATCGGCTGAACATCTATATTCGTTAGTAGCTTCGTCTTGGCAATCTTGGTAAAAAACTTCGGCTCTATCGCAAGAGCTAAACCAGAATAAACTACCACTGTAACAAGCCGTATAGCTTTTAGCTTTGCAAACATCTATTTTGCCCACGCATTGACCGCTATTACAGGTTTGTTGTGAGTCGCATTGTTTATAATCACTCCATTCCGTGTTAGTTGAGCAAACTGTGTCATTACCTGAACAAACTCCTTTAATTTTTTTCACTTGCACCCAATTAGTACCACTAGGATTACATCTTAATTCTGAAGTAACCGAGTCTAAATCTGAACAATTTTTAACTGCTTCCTCTCTTACGCCACAAGCATTGTAATAATAAATTGAATTGTTATCACACTTTTGATAGTTATGCGCAGTACAAAAATTAACACACTTTTTCTGCGTTACATCACAATTTAAATTGCCAACATTACAATCCAAAACAGTCAAGTAACCCGAAATCAATTGATCGCAAACTTTGCCACTACAAGTATCGCTTAAGGTTCGTTTTTGTAATTTGTTGTCCAAAGAACAAATATAATCTTCCACCACATTACTGCCACAGTCCTTAACTAAAGCCCCCCTTACATTACAAGAATCAAACCAATAAACATCACCGTTATCACATGATTTATGGTCGTTCGCTATGCATTGAGGGGTAACAGGAGGGGTTATCGGAGCTGAGATACAATCTTGCTTCACAAAATCACAAGTGCCTGATCCGCAAGTTTTTACTAATTCCCAATTGCCAACCTGATCGCCACATTTATTTTGATCGGTTAAGCAAATACTATTAGTTTTAGTAATTCTTTTTTCCAAATTATTCCAACTGCAACGATACTCCACTTTGTCTGCTCCGCTACAAGTTATAGAAAAATTAGAATATAAAGAAATGGGGTTAGTTTGACACACATCATTCACACATTGACGCGACAACCACACTCTATCTAAACGAGTTTTTAAATCATTACATTTATAATCCGAGCTATACTCGCTTACGCAATTATTACTATTGCAGTTAGCCACAACGGGGTTAACGCACTGTCCATCGCTGGCTTGGCAAATTTGGTTATTACAACTATCACTTCTCCATTTACGACAACCGTTAGGATCGGTTTCACAAATTCGATAACCGTTATTTTGCCCAACTAAACACTCTCTCTTGCCATTATAATCACATCCGCTATCCGAAACACATTTATTTTTAAATTCAATAGAAACTTTAACCGGATTAGTCGCTGCTGTATCATCATTACCCATAGTAGTTAAACCAATCACGCTACCATACCAATCAAAGGTGCCAAAGTAAGGGCTAGTTACATACCAAGTGCCCGAACAAGAAGTAGCGCGACTACAAGATTTGCAATCATAATCATAACCGCTGGTTTGTTTTTGTAAACAAATTCGATCAATGCCATTAGCATCTAAACCATTAATAGAAACACTAACATATTCA
The DNA here is from genome assembly GCA_026396775.1 of Candidatus Gribaldobacteria bacterium. Taxonomy (GTDB): domain Bacteria; phylum Patescibacteriota; class Minisyncoccia; order Minisyncoccales; family CG1-02-41-26; genus JAPLWD01. The sequence continues at coordinate 7,301 of JAPLWD010000119.1, read as the reverse complement.
CCCATAAAAACCGAAAGCGAGGAAGCACTTAAAGTGCCCCTAGATTTATCTTCCACTGGAACAGGTGTTGGAGTATTGGCAGTAGCCGTCACCGAGCAACGAGCTGATTGGGCAGTTTGAACACCATCGCTCACCTGAAGATAGGCAGTTTTAACGCC
>JAPLWD010000119.1:1126-7110 GCA_026396775.1 Candidatus Gribaldobacteria bacterium | reverse complement strand
CTCCAAACCAAGTATAATTTGAATAGTTGCCTGTACCTTCTGAAGGTAAGGCTCTAAATGAAACAGTATCCCCCACCTTGGCGGTTGAAGGAACAGCTTGGCAAGACACAGATAGATTAGAAACAGGAGTTGGGGTGGGAGTTGGAGTTATGATTGGAGTATTATCCGCCACAGTTACCGAGCAACGAGTTGATTGAACAGTTTGGGTGCCATCACTAACTTGAACAGAGGCATATTTAGTGCCAACTGAAGAGAGATAAAGCATGGGTTCTGGGCCGGTTCTTCCATTTAAAGCACCAAACCAAGTATAATTTGAATAGTTGCCTGTACCTCCTGAAGATAAGGCTCTAAATGAAACAGTATCCCCCACCTTGGCGGTTGGAGGAACAGCTTGGCAAGAGACGGATAGATCAGAAACAACTGGAGGTGTTGGAGTATTGGCAGTAGCCGTCACCGAGCAACGAGCTGATTGGGCAGTTTGAACACCATCGCTCACCTGAAGATAGGCAGTTTTAACGCCAGCTGAATCAAGGTAAAGCATGGGTTCTGGGCCGGTTCTTCCATTTAAAGTTGCATACCAAGTATAGTTTGAATAGTTGCCTGTACCTCCTGAAACAAAAGTTTGAAAGGTAACAGTGTCCCCCACCTTGGCGGTTGAAGGAACAGCTTGGCAAGAGACGGATAGATCGGCCGCTAAAACACTTTGTTGAACGCAAAAAAAGCCGGCTGTTAACAAGCAAGCCCCTAAAACGACTTTGAACACCAGACTAAAATTTTTGATCTTTGCCATATTTTTAATTTAATAAATTTTAAAATTGTGAACCAAAAAGTTTTTAAATGATTACTCCTATATATTACCATATACAGCAAAAAAAGTCAAGGACACTTGCGGATAGCCCCTTATATCCGCTATATTATTCAAAGCTAAACCCTTTTTAAAAAAAATCAAGGACAAAAAGGATTTCTGCAAAGAATTTTATTTTCCCTACAGCCTTTTTGCCCTCTCCTGAACTTAGCCAAGCTAAGTTCCTAAGCCTTATTCCTTCAAAACCTCAATCGGTTTTGGAAAAGGAATTGGCACCTTGTTCGCACTGTTTTGCATATCCTCCTTCGTTTTATAAAAAGAAGTATACGCAGACAAACCTATTAAACTCTTCCCTTTTCCCACAAACGAGAAAGAGAAAGAGCAAATTTGCTCGCCTTCGCCCACCCTTTCAACAGTGAGTTCCAGCTGGCCTTTTTTATTGGCCACCTTGATCAGGTCCAACAGACTGTCGCTCCCAGCCTCTTTCCAAGAAGCACTGGGGTCAACAATCTCAAGAGCAATAAGCGAGTAGTCAAAGTTGACTACTAATTTGCTCCATTTAACATTACCAGGATTTTTCATTCCCAAGGTGGCAACTAGATTGCCATCCTTGAGACCAGAGGTCCAAAATAATTCTGGATTTTTCGGAACAACAACCTCCGGCTTGTCTACCGGTTTTTCTTCTGGTTTCACCACAGGCTCCTCCTTTGGTTTTTCAATAGGAGGTTTTTCCTCTGTAGGTGGAATAACAACTACTTCGCCAGCCCCAGTGGTTTCGCCAATTTTATTACCATTCCCATCCACAATGGTAACAGTAACATTCACATTCCCCCCTGTCTGGGTCTGATTATTCGTCTGAGATACCGCTGGTGTTGTTGGCTTAGGCTCATCCGCCTTTGGCTCATCTTTTTTCGCTTCCGGTTTTTCTTCCGTAGGTTTTTTAGTATCCCCCTGCGTATCAATCACAAAAGTTTTTGACCCATCGTCCGTGACTGGGTCGTCACCAAAACGATTCCCACCGCACCCGAAAAAGGATGCTACAAACAAGAAACAGAAACTGAAAACTATAAAAGTTTTCATCTCAATCACTCCTTTCAAAGAGAAGAGTTAAAATAACTCCCCTCTAAACAAGAATTCCACTGCTCTCTTGGATTTTTCCTCAAACGGATAAACCCGAATCAAAAAGCCAACATAACCATATCGATACCCAGCCTCAAAAAAAGAGTGAAACTCTTTTTCTTCGGTTGGTAAACAGCTAGTACCGCCACCCATAAAGACGCTATGGGAGCCGAAATCAATCTTTAGATCTAAGGCACCAACAATATAGCCAGGTAAACCACCCAGCGATATGTTTGGGTATAGAGGCAAAGAACCAAGCTTTTTTCGGATATTTAATTCCCCGCTCGGCTCTCGAGGTTGCGACCGTTCGCCTTGTTCGCCCGCTCTAAAAAACACCCCAAAGAGCACGGCGACACAATCCGGATAAGTTTTATTATCCTCCGCTTCTTCCGCCAACCTCATCGCCTCCAAGATGTTTTTAATCTCATCTTGGCTTTTTTCAATCCGATTAAAATTAGTATTATAGCCGTCTAACTTGTTGTTAGATTGTTTAACGCCATTTTCAATCCTATCTAGCTGATCCGAAATTTTCTGAAGAGCCTTCAATTGCTCCTCAACTCCATCAAGAATACCAACAATACATTCAGACTGAAGCTTCAGAATATCTGTATTGCCTTCTATTCTTTTAGAGATAGCCGACAAAACTTCAATCACTCTATCGGCTTGAGTGGCTTGATTCTTAGTAATATCCTCAACCGCCTTGCTGATAGCTTGATCCAGCAGATCAATCTGCTTTTTTAAACCAGCAATATCTACTTTTGGAATTTCTGCAATTTGTTTTTTCAACAAATCACTTTCATCCCAAGCAAAATAAATAGCCGCGAAACTAACATCCCTATTTGTTACACCCTTTGGTCGAGAGTAACTAGTAGGCTCATCTACCGAAAGAATCAACTGCTTAATCCTTTCAAAATCTGCCGTTTGAACCTTGCAGGGGCCTATTAGCCTCCCAAATTTTTCTAGCTTTGCCTCATCGCAGAAAACATTGACAGTAAAAGAAACAAACAACAGTACGATAAATGAAAAAATATTTTTTTTCATCACGAACCTCCTTTTTTGAATTAGAAACGAGAAACATTTTATTTGTAAAACTAACCAATAAAATTGGTTAATATTTTTGGCAACGAGCTCTCTTCTCTTGCCAACTTGACAAAAGTGAATATAGTCTTTCTACCACACTTTACCCCAAAAGTCAACCTTAAAAAATGGGAAGGTCTGCCCTTCCCACTTTATTCCCCCGAAGTAACCGAGTTACTTCGACTTGTAAGTTAAGCTTAAAAATTTGTTTGGAGTTTGTCGCCGATTTTAAGATTTAGTTTGGCGACTTGACCGGCGTTTAGTTCTAAAACATATTTAGCCGGCTGATCGGGCGTTATGCTGGAGCAACTATCTCCCTGAGTGCAGGGTGGCACATTTTGAGCTAGAAAAACTATCTCCTTATTTTGATTAAGCCAAATCATATCCAAAGGAATTAGAGTGTTTTTCATCCAAAAAGGACACACACTGGCTTGATCAAAAATAAAAAACATTCCTGCATCCCCTGCTAAACTTTTTCGCAACATCAATCCCCTCTCCCTTTTAGCCTCAGTTTGAGCCACTTCTACTTTAAAACAATTATTTTGAAAGCAAACTTGCGAATTTTTTTTAAAATAAAATCCTAAAAAAATAGCTCCAATAACAACTATTATTAAAACCCCAAAAAATAATTTCTTCATATCATACTACCCGCCAACATCTTTGGCGGCTTGGCGATATTTACAAAAGTCGCAATCTAATCCTGGCTCGGGTATTTTTAATTGATTTAAGCAATGATGGATATCCAAAATAGTTGGCTCAATCCAAGCGTCATCACCCTTATATGGGATTATTTTAATACTAAATTCTAGTTTAGAGTCAAAAGCTTCTCGATCCGTGAGGCCATTGCAGTAAACAAAATAGCCTGTTTCAAAAGCCATTGATAAAATTCCATTTGGCGTTTATAGCCAATTTGCCACTCAGCATCCAAGCTAACTTCACCCTCCTTGGCCGTGGCTTTATAATCCACAATAATAAACTCGCCTTGTGGATTAACCCAAACATCATCCACTCCACCCGTTAAATAAAAATTAGTTTCTTTATGCACAAAAGTAATGCCACCCGTTAAAGCATCCCTCCATTGATCCATCTTTTCGTGAGCTAAGGGCACAGCATCCAAGCCGTAATTTTTCATCAATGGATGAGCAACCTTTTTGGCGCGATGCAAATCAAATTCTTTTTTGAGTAATTTATCCACCGCCGAATTTAAGGTAAACGGATACCCAGGAGGCTGACCCACGCCCAGCTTAGCATCCAAATAGTAACACCGAGGGCAATTCAAAAACAAGTCCACCTTAGATCGGCTCACCCGATAAGGAAAATCCGACTGAGGTTTATACAAGTTCCGAGTTTTACGAGGATTATAATAAGAAGACATAAATAAAATTTTTAATTTTTAAATAATTTTTAATGCTTTAATTTTTGAAAGAAATCTTTTAAAACTCTTTTGTCGCCGTCCATTACTTTTTCGTGACTTAAGGCCTCTGACTCTCTAAACCACTGACCGTAGTCTCCTTCTAAAACTTTAATTTGCGACTCAAAATTTTCGCCTACCTGCTGGCAAAAAACATTTAACACTGTTCTTTCTAGGTTCCAAACTTTTTCAAATTCTTCAAGATATAGAAAGTTGTCGGGAGTATAGTCTAGCTCCTCCTTTATTTCTCTAACCAACGCCTGTTCGGGCGTTTCTGCACCATCAATTCCCCCACCGAAAAATCCAAATTTTCCCGGCGCCCTTTTGGCGTTATCTGATCTTTTCTGCAGATAAACCAACACCTCCCCACCTTTTATTTTATACGGAATCAACACCGAGCACTTTCTTTTTTCATCATTAGTCATCTTAAGAATTAAAAATTGTTTTATAGCGTTAACGAGCGAGAATTAAACCGCCTAAAAAATTATGAGTGAAAACAATCTCACCCTTGAACAGAATTTTTTCGTGACCTTCAAATTTAGTGATATCGCCCTGCCACTCGCAAGAGTATTCCCAATCATTGTCAGCAAAATTTTTCTGGCCACGTGGTTGAAACTCGGCTTGTTTTTCTCCAGCCGATAAGGCCTTTTTTAGAAAATCAAAAGTTGAATGAGCAAACTTTGAATCACTTTGATATTTATCTGTCATTCCACCACCGTAAATCTGTATCCAAAAAGGCTTTTGATTAAGCCAAACTACCTCACGCCCCCACGATTGAAAAAATCCAGTGTAGCTATCTTTATAATCCCAATCCCCTTCTCGATATTCCAATTCTTTAAAACCAGTAGTCTCTGGGTCAACTTCCGCTCCCCCACCCGCATAAGTTTTAAGCGTAGCTACACCTAAAAAATTATTTAATTCTAATAATATTTTTTTATCCATCATATATTTTACAGCAACCCGCCCGATAATAATCTAAGATCTTTTTCGGTTTCCCAAATTTTGACTAGCTCGTCAAAATTGTCGTCTGGTTGTTGCATTAGTCGAGCAAGGTTATCAATTTTTGCTAACTCTTCTTTAGTAAGATTTTTAAACTTTTCATCTTCGCCATATCCTCCGGCTGGACCATAAATATAAATAATTTCATTATTCATTAAAGAGTGAAAGTCGTAAAATAACGACCATAAAACAACAATGGCTCCAGTTTCTGGCTTGGCATTGTGAAAATGCTTGGGGTCAAGTTTTCCAGCACGGATGCCCAGCCATGCATCAGCTGGAAAATCAAATTTTCCATTAGGCATATCATAAGGATCAAATTTTCCTTCCAAGCTGGTGCTTCCATCCACATCAATTGTTATCCAACGATTTTCTGGTTGACTCCAATACTGGTTAATCCAATGATCAGTGCTCACATTTCCATACACCGCGCTAAAATATGGAACATTACCCGAACGAACCCGCGCTGGAATACCTTTGGATTTCAAAATTGAAGCCACTAAAATTGACACAAATCGGCAAGTCAACACTAATTTATCTTTTTCTGCGCGGTTATTCACAAAACCTCTTTGATCT
>JAPLWD010000119.1:0-1121 GCA_026396775.1 Candidatus Gribaldobacteria bacterium | reverse complement strand
TTGATCTCTATGATAAAGCTCCGTTAGCATTGCGCCGGCAGTTACTAAGATATCATCTTCGGGCTGTCGCCACCACGGCACTTTAGTCATATCGCCAAATTTCAAATCCGCATTAGTGCCCGTATTGCCTGCCGCTAAAGTTGTTCGATGAATTATATTTTTACGCACCAAAAACCCAAATTCCCTTATATTATCCGGTAAGTCATTTTTTAACTTATCTTGATATAACCCAGGATAAGTATAAATACTAAAATCCAAGTAATGTTTTAAGATCTTTTCGTTCATATCCTCTATAAGTTGTAAATGTTTTATTTTTCTTCAGGCAATAACTTTTTGTCGGTATTGTATCTTTCAAAGGCTCTTAAAATTTCCAAAGGCACAGCAAATACAATAGTGTTGGATTTGTCCGAGCTGATGTCGTTGATGCTTTGTAGGGTTCGCAAATGCAAAGCGCCTTCGGTAGAGGCTAACATTTTAGCGGCCTGAGCCATATTGGTAGAGGCCATTAGTTCACCTTCAGCTCTAATAATAATCGATCGCTTTTCTCTTTCAGCTTCTGCTTGCTTGCCAATAATTCTTTTCATCTCTTCAGGCAAAACAATGTCTTTTAACTCAACATTGATTACATCGATACCCCAAGGTTCAGCGGCAATTTCAATAATGTCTCGGATGTTTTTGGAAACCCTGTCTCTTTGCGAAAGCAAATCATCTAAATCAACCTGTCCAACGGCGTTTCGCATTGTTGTTTGGGCTAACTGTGAAATGGCATAGAAAAAATCTTCCACTTCTAAAATCGCTTTTTCCGCTTGTTTAACTTTGTAGTAAATAACTGCGTTCACTGAAACCGAAATGTTGTCCTTAGTAATAGCCTCTTGATTAGGCACATCCACGGCTTTTACTCGCAAGTCAACTTTGCGATACGATTGAAAAATTGGAAAAACTAACCTCCACCCCGGCTCCATAGTGCCTGTGTACTTACCTAGCAAAAACCTAATCCCCTTTTGGTATTGGTTAATTTGCTTAATAGAACTTAGGATTATAAAAACTATAATCCCCCCGACCCACAAAAGTATGTTTGTCATATTTTTTATTACTTAAAATTATTGACTTTTAATTTGGTG
>JAPLWD010000091.1 GCA_026396775.1 Candidatus Gribaldobacteria bacterium | reverse complement strand
TTACATTTGAACGCTTCTTTTAGCCCAGATGCTCCCAGAGAGGGTGAAATGGCTTTTTTGTCGCAATCAGGAGCTTTAATTGATTCAATTATTGATAAATCTTTAGCTCAATGGTATGGATTTTCAGCAATGGTATCTTATGGGAATGAGGCAGACTTGGACATTAGTGATTTGTTAGAATTTTTTGGTCAAGATGATCACACTAAAGTGATTGCTATATATTTAGAAAGTATTAAGAATGGGCAAAAATTTATTGAGGTGGCATCCAGAGTTTCCAAACAAAAACCGATTGTGGTTTTAAAAGGTGGGCAAACCGTTTTGGGTCAGCAGGCGGCGGTTTCGCATACGGCAGCCTTAGCTGGTGAAGCTGAAGTTTATTCGGCGGCTTTTGAGAAGGCCGGAATTTTTGAAGTGGAAACAATTGATGAACTGCTGTTTGTTAGTTTAGCTTTGGGGTGGAGCCAGCCATGTAGCAACGATATTGCTATTTTAACCAATGGGGGAGCGGTGGGTGTTTTAACAGCTGACTGGTGTTCAAGATTAGGAATATATTTAACCAGAATTCAAACTAAAACTTTAAATAAGTTGAGTAAGTCTGCAATTATTAATCAGTCATTTTCTAAAAGTAATCCTTTGGATATTTTGGGGGATGCTTTAAGTGACAGGTATGAATTAGCGATGGAAGCTTTGCTAGAGCAAAAGGATATTGCCGGCTTAATTGTGATCCAAACAATTCAGGTGATGACTGAAATTGAAAAAAATGCTTTAGCGATTATCGCGGTTAGCCAAAAATATCAAAAGCCGGTTTTGGCTTTAACTTTGGGTGGCTTAACGGCTTCGGTGGGATTAAAAATATTAAGCCAACATAAAATTCCATGCTTTTCGGATTCTAAAACAGCGGTTTTAGCGATGAAAGCTTTAACTGAAAGAAAAAAGAACATTTAATTGCGAAATGTAAACCGGCTCGGAAAGTATTTTCAAGGAGACGCTCGTTCCCCCAGCGGGGGACTTCGCTCATCTCTCGCTCCTGTTGCCCCTCGAGTACTCGGGGACCATGCCAACAGGGCTCAAGGTGCTCCTTGAAAATACTTTCCTCGCCTCAATTTCGCAATACTAGCATTAAATAATATGAGCAAAAATATATTGTGGTTTGAAGAAATAAGTTATGGGGATGTGCCCAAGGTGGGAGGTAAAAATGCTTCGTTGGGGGAGATGTATTCTAAATTAAGACAGCAAGGGGTTAATATCCCGAATGGGTTTGTTTTAACCGCTGATGCTTACTGGGAGTTTTTAAAGTTTAACGGGATTGATGCAAAGCTAGAGAAAATTTTTTCCACATTTAATCCTAAAGATATTAAGAGTTTAGAAAAAACTGGCTTGGCGGCTCGCAATTTAATTTTAAAAGCGAAGTTTCCGCCTCAACTCCAAAAAGAAATTTTAGCGGGTTATCGAAAATTATCTAACGAGTCGGGGGAGGCTTGCACGGATGTGGCTGTTAGATCATCTGCTACAGCGGAAGATTTGAAAGGTGCTAGTTTTGCTGGGGCGATGGAAACCTTTTTAAATGTGAAGGGCGAGAAACAATTACTAGAAGCAATTAAAAAATGTACGGCTTCTTTGTTTACCAACCGGGCGATTGCTTATCGGGAGGAAAAGGGCTTTGATCATTTGAAAATTGCTTTGTCAGCTGGAATTTTAAAAATGGTGCGTTCGGATTTGTCTTCTTCGGGGATTATGTTTTCGTTGGATACTGAAAGTGGCTTTCGGAATGTGGTTTTAATTAATTCTATTTATGGTATTGGCGAATTGATTGTGAAGGGGCGCATTACTCCGGATGAATTTTTTGTGTTTAAACCTTCTTTGGAAAAAGGGCTTTCGTCTATTATTATTAAAAATTTGGGGCGTAAAACCAAAAAATATATTTATCAAAAAAGTGGGGGGCTTAAAGAAGTGGATGTACCTGCTGACTTACAATTGAAGTTTTCTTTGAGTGATCAAGAAGTAGAAACTTTGGCTCGTTGGGCTGTGTTGATTGAAAAACATTATGGTGCTCCGCAAGATATGGAGTGGGCCAAGGACGGTAAAACAGGGGAGTTGTTTATTGTGCAATCCCGTCCCGAAACAATTCACGCTATTAAGGAAGGCAATTTTTATCAGGAGTATAAGATTAGCCCTGTGAATGATCCGATTTTAAAAGGGGTGGCGATTAGTAATAAGATTACTCAAGGCAAGGTTAGCTTGATTAGTGATATCGCTAAAATTTCGGATTTTAAACAAGGGGATGTTTTAGTAACCAAAATGACCGATCCAGATTGGGTACCGATTATGCGAATGGCTTCAGCTATTATTACGGATGAGGGTGGGCGAACTTGCCATGCTGCGATTGTTTCGCGTGAGTTGGGGGTGAATGCAATTGTGGGCACTAAAAACGCCACCGCTGTTTTAAAAGGTAATCAACAGGTTACGGTTGATTGTTCTTCGGGCTCTTTGGGCAGAGTTTATGATGGGGATGTTCCATTTGAAGTGAAAGAATACAATTTACAAGAAATGCCTGAATTGCCAGTTAAAATTATGGTAAACATTGGTGCTCCTGAAATGGCTTTTGGTGCCTCTTTCCTCCCGACTTCGGGAGTCGGATTAGCGAGGGAGGAGTTTATTATTGCTGAAAAAATTAAAGTTCACCCCTTGGCTTTGTATAATTTTAACCAACTTAAAGATGAAAAATTAAAAGCCAAAATAGAAGAGCTAACGGTTGAACATAAGGATAAAAGAGAATTTTTTGTGAAAGAGTTAGCTGAAGGCATTGCGCAGATAGCAGCCGCTTTTCATCCTCGGCTGGTGATTGTGCGGTTTTCGGATTTTAAAACCAATGAGTATCGTCAGTTAATTGGAGGGGAGCTTTATGAGCCTCAAGAAGAAAACCCAATGATTGGCTGGAGAGGGGCTTCACGCTATTACGACGAAAAGTTTAAACCCGCCTTTTTAATGGAGTGCGAAGCGATTAAACGCGTAAGAGAAGAATTTGGTTTGAAAAATGTTAAGTTAATGATTCCTTTTTGCCGAACCGTAGAAGAGGGGAAAAAGGTTTTAGCTATTATGAAAACGGCTGGCTTGGAAAGCGGTAAGGACGAGTTAGCTATTTATGTAATGTGCGAGATACC
>JAPLWD010000088.1 GCA_026396775.1 Candidatus Gribaldobacteria bacterium | reverse complement strand
GCTCCCTAATGGCTGTTTCAAACTGTTGGGCGAAAAACTCTCTAATCTGATACTTACCCATCGGGGAAGCATTTAAACCTGCCTTCATTTCAGTTAATTCTTCCTGCCTTTTAGTGATAACAAAATTAACAAAATCAGCTTCTTGGGCATTTGTTAAAGCATTGCCCTGTGCTTGAGGGTTACTATTCTTTAATTGGCGAGCATAACTCGCTATTTCTTGCTCCTTGGTTAAAGCCTTAATCACTCCCCCATCACTCTTAATCGGCTGATTGATAAATAGCAAAAAGCAAATCGCAAATAAACCAACAATAAGAATTAAAGAACCCGTTGGAAAATTCCTAACTAGTTTTAAGCCTGATTGATCTGTGTTTTCTTTTTTAACGCTAAAAGCGATAAAAGCCAAAATCACAGCAAACATCATCAAGCTAGTTGCCATATCAAATACTGTTAGGTTTTGCAAAAAATAAGATATTAAAACAGCGGTAAAAACCGCAAATTCCCAAATGGAGACCCGTTTATATTTTAAATAAGCCAAAGCCAAAAAGACAAAAGCCACAATAAAAATTCCCAAATAGGTCAACGACCCCACAAGGCCAGCTGTTACCAAGTTGTCCATTATAATGTTGTGAGCTCTATCAAACCAAATTTCTCCTCCACATTCTCCAGGGATAAACAAGCAACTATTAAAGAATTTTGGGAAAGCCAAAATATAATTTTCTGGCCCCCAGCCCGTAATTGGCCTTTCTAAAAATCCTTGCTGGGCAATTGACCAATTCACAAAACGTGCATTGCCACCCATTTGCCCAAACAAATTGTGAATAGGATTATTCGGCAAAAACAATAAAACTAAACAAACAACAAAGACAATAGTAGCTAACGCCAAAATCGCCCTGCCGATATTTTTTGTTATTTTAACAAACCTACTCACTTTCCATGAACCAATAATTAGCCAAACCCCCAAACCAACCACTAGCCCAGTTAGTAAATAGAAAAACCCTTGTAAGTTAAATTTACCTAAAACATTCAAAATATTAATAATTAAATCCTTCTTAACTAACCAAAGAGCCAGCGACCCTAAAATAAAAATAGCCAAAGCAATAATGCCCAAACTGCGGGCTTGTTTTTTATAAATTTTTTCACTTTTATCACTGAAGCTAAGCCAAAGTAACAAAATAGCTCCTGCTCCCACTAAAACCCCTCCTAAGGCCGCTCGCGCCTCGTTAAAATAAAGCGAAGCAATCATTATTAAAACCACTCCCACGCTAAAAAATCTAACCCCAACACTTAATAGAATAAAAGCCAACAAACCAAAACCCGCAATCACTAAATTACCAAAAAGATTAGAGCTAGTTGCAAAAACCTGCAAATTATCCGAAATCAACCGGTAATCTTGATAAAACCTTAGCAGACCTATTGAAAAAACCACCAATGCTAAAGCCTGCAAAACAATTTTAATGTTTTTAGCAAAAAGTAGTTTTAAATTAGTAAATCCTAAATAAATAGCTAGAAACAAATTAAACATCAAATAAGCTCCTAGAAAAGAAGTATTACCCAAGGTTAACCCGCCCCTATCAGCCATAACTAAACTTTTAAGACCCACAAACAAAACATTGTCCTTAATGTCCGTGTAAGATTTAGCAAAAAGATTAAATTTACTCACCCCCATTGATTCCAAAGTTGAGAATAAAGCCACCACGCCTGACACAAAAACTGAAGCTAAAAAAAAGTTTTTCCAGTCTTTTTGAGTTTTAAAAAATGAAAACAAAGCCACAAAAAAGGCAAAAATATGAAGCCAAACTAAAAGTCCGGTCATTCTTTCAAACTTTGACCAAAAAGAGTGTGAAAAATCAACCCCCACCAAAGAGCTAACTGTAATCGCCACTATATACAATAAAAAGGCTATTAAAACTGCGTTCCACTTCGGCCGATAACTTTTGTTCAAAATTGCCAACAACAGCCAGGCGAAAAAAACTAATTGAGCACACCCCATAAAATAAAGACTTTTAATTCCCACAAACGGAAAATAAAATTGATTCAGCAGGATTAAGGGTGTTAGGGTAGATAGATAAATGCCAGCTATAACCAAATAGCGCGCAATTTTTTCCACTAAAGAAAGCTGTTGCTGTCTTTCTTGAACTAAAACATCTTTGTCTGATCCATTAACTTGCTGTCTTTGTTTCTTAAATCGTGATTTTTTTCCCATAAGTTTATTTATTGTTATAATGATGATAAAAGCATAACGGAAACAACCTAAAAAAGCAACTAGGGTGGATTTTTGCTAGTTTTTTAGCTAGAATAGACTAGGATTAAAAAGAAGCTATGTTGAAAAAAGTTAGACAATTTATTCTACTTTTAGGAGATCTTGGGTTGGCCTTTTTGGCCTTACTTTTAACGGTGAGAATTGGGTTTTGGTCCGAATTTAGCTGGTCTATTTTCCAAAAACACCTTTTGCCCTTTACTCTGCTTTATCTCCTTTGGTTTGTAATCTTTTATATTTTTGGACTCTACGATTTAAACTCAATCAAGCCCAAACGAGAATTATTTACCAGAATTGGCCAAGCCTTTTTGACTTGCTTCGGAATAAGCATTTTATTATTTTACTTGGTTGATTTTTTTGGCTTAACCCCCAAAAGTAATCTAATCTTAAATGTTTTCATTCTAGCCTTTTTAACGCTCTCTTGGCGTAGATTATTTTGTTCTTTCTTCTCGGCCTGGTATTTACAACAAGTAGCTTTTTTAGGCAAAAATAATTTAGCCGAAAAACTAATCACTTCTTTTGAGCATAACCCCCAAATGGGCTATAAATTTTGTGGTTTCCTAAACCAAGAAGTAACCACCCTAGAACAATTAACCTCTCAAAAGATTGATATTTTAATTGTGGCTCAAAATATTTTAGCCAACAAAAAAATCACCAAGGAGCTTTATGACCCTCTTTATCTAAAAATAAAAATCTGGGATTTAACCACCGCTTACGAACAAATTTTACAAAAAATACCAGTTAGTTCGGTTAGTCATTCTTGGTTTTTAGAAAACCTCAAAGAGTCCGAAAAAAAGATCTATGACCAATTAAAGCGTTTAAGCGACTTAGCTATTGCCTTTGTTTTACTGATTATTACCTCTCCTCTTTGGCTCATCATTGCCACCCTGATTAAATTAGAAGATAATGGGCCTATTTTTTATAAGCAAACACGCGTTGGAAAGAATAAACGAATTTTTAAGCTCTGGAAATTTAGGTCAATGCAGGTTGACGCTGAAAAACAAGGAGCTCAATGGGCCAACAAGAATGACCCTCGAGTAACTAAAATTGGAAAAGTTATTCGTCAATGGCATTTAGACGAATTTCCTCAAATGCTGAATGTTTTAAAGGGCGACATTGCTCTGGTGGGTCCTCGTCCCGAAAGGCCAGAGTTTGTAACCCAATTAGAGCAAAAAGTACCCTACTATCCATTACGACACCTAATTAAATCGGGCTTTACCGGCTGGGCTCAAATAAAGTTTCACTACGCTAGAACTATTCAAGATTCGCAAGAAAAATTTGAATATGATCTTTTTTATATCAAAAACAGATCCTTTTTCTTGGATCTGGGAATCTTACTAAAAACTTTTCAATTATTCCTCAAAAGGGAAAGATAAACTTGCACAGTGCTTGATAACATTTTATCGAGCGAAAAATCTCTTTTTATCTTTAATCGGGCTTCTTGCCCGAGTTTTTTAATTATTCGTGGGTTATCAATACTTCAAGGTCTCCTCTTTTAACTAAAAACCCACAATTAGCATCAACCACCTCGCTCACCCCACCAACATCAGAAGCGATTACAGGCAAGCCACACGCCATCGCCTCCAAAATTGATCTCGGAAAACCTTCCCAATTAGCAATTAAAGCAAAAACATCGACTTGATTTAGATTTTTAAACACTTCAGCTCTTTTAAGCTCACCTAAAAATTTAAAATTTGGAAGATTATTCAACCGGATATACCTTTCTACATTGCTTCTATTTGGTCCATCGCCGATAAAAGTCACTTCAATTTTCTTTTTTTGCTCTGGGCTTAAACCATTAACAGCCTCACAAAACAACAACTGATCCTTTTGAGCTACAAATCTGCCCACCAAAATAATTGAAATTGGAAAATTGATATCCTTATTCCCCAGATGTTGATCAACCTCAACTCCATTATGGATAGTAATTAATTTGCTAAGGTTAGCCAGATTATATTTCAAAGCTAAATTTTTATCATAATTAGAAACACAGATGATTTTCTGACACCAACGGCTAGCCAATCTTTCAGCTAAAAAAATAGGAAGCTTTCTCCAAAATGGCACCCCCTCTGCAAAGCCCCACCCGTGAGCTGTAAAAATGATTGGGATTTTATTTTGAATAACCATTCTTCCCCAAAAACCTGCCACACCACTATGACAACTTACCAAATCTGGCTTAAAATCACTTAATGCTTCTTTAATCCTCTTAATAACCCTAAATCCCTTCAAAAGATTAAAAGAATTAACAAAAAACCTATTCGGATAAAACCGAACACCATTTTTTTGACATTCTTCTTCCAGCCAGCCCCCAGGATAAGCCATCACAGCCACCTGATGACCCTCCGACATCAGATACTTACTTAATTGAGCAATATGCGTCTGCGCTCCACCTGCCGATGATTTAGTAATAAGATATAAAATTTTCATTTTAAAATCTACTAAGGTCTTTTAGCCAAGCGCTTAAGGTTATCATCTCTTCGTTGCAAATAATGCCCT
>JAPLWD010000037.1:868-3936 GCA_026396775.1 Candidatus Gribaldobacteria bacterium | reverse complement strand
CGAGTTTAGAGTTTCGAGTAAAAGAAAAAAGATGTCGACATGTCGACATCTTTTTTCTTTTACTCGAAACTCTAAACTCGATATTTCGACATTTCTCCCGTTAGCGTAAAATGCCTTGATCAATGTAATCCTGGAACTGGCTGGCAAATTGCATAATGCCATAAACATAAGTTTTACCACCCGAACGAATGCAAGCTGAAGTCATTTTTCTAGTTCCGCATAAATAAGCTGTGGCAGCTGAAATTTCATCAGCCTGTAATTTAGACCCCGACCCATTATCCGCTAAATAAAGCCCCGACGCCAAAAAAGCATCCTTCACTCTCCATGGATTAGCCGGATGAACTTTCAAAATTGCTTCTACTCTAGCTTTATAGCCAGAGTCTAGCCAGGTTGATGGCATAAATTGAGCTGGTCCCATCGCTCCACCAAACTGAACCTTACCTCCATCAATATAACAAGAAACAGGAGCCTTATTAATATCCATCCCCAACTCGCTAGTAATTTGAGTAAAAGCGGCCAATTGACCCTTACTGGGGTTAATAGCTGAAAAATGCAAATCCGGGTTACGGCACACCGTTGATCCACCACAATTACATTGTCCCACATTTTTCCCAATCGCTGATTCTTGTTTTAAAAGCCCAAGCAAAAAAGCAGCTCTCGTGCCTGTGAGGCGTTCCACTTCTTTGGCTACAGCATAAGCTTGCTCTAAAGTAACACTCTCCCCTCCCGAAACTTGAGCTAATTCAAAAATCTTTTTTCTAATCTCATTAGCTTTTTTATTAGTATCATCTAAATACTTTTGATAGAGGGTTTCTTTACCCTTGGTTTCAGTTAAAACTGTTTGCTTTTCTTTTTGTAATTTAGCATTTTGCTCCTTTTGCAACGAGCTAATCATCGCCGCTTTTTCTAGCCCATCTTTTTCATCCACCATTGAATCTTGTTGTTGTTGCAAATTAGTTTTTAAACCTTCAATCGCCCTCAATAAATCTTGCACTTTGTCATTAATGGCCTCTAATTCAGTTACTCCTTCAAAAAAACTCGAAAAGTCCTTGCCCGTTAAAAACATCTCTATGGGCATAATTTGATCTGACTCATTTTGCATCTGAATTAAATCCGCTAAATTAATTTTAACTCCATCAATTTTTGAAACTGTTTTATTAATCGATTCACCCGTGTCATCAATTTGCACATTCAAATCTTTAACCAGTAAATTACTCTTACTAATTTGAGAAGTTAAACTTTTAATTTTACTATCCAAAGTGGAAATTTGCCCTTGAAGAGTTTTCTTTTGAACTTGGATAGTGCCAATTTCACCTTTATACTCATCACTTTTGCCTTGATAAAACTTCTCACAAGCCTCTAGGGCTGTTTTACATTTTTCTGGCCCAAGCCGAGTACATTCAGCGTCAATCTTATCTAAAATTAAAGGACAATCTTTTTCAGCCAAAAAAGTATCACTTTGAGCTATAGCTAAAAAAATTGGAGTTACCAACAAAATCCCCAAAAAAAATCTTTTAATTATTTTAAAATAAACTTGCATGGGAGATTGGGAGATATTTCGATATATCAACATTTCGAGTTACGAGTTCTCGAAACTCGACATTTCGATATGTCTTTTATTTACTCTTTTTCTTCCTCCTTGGCTTCAGCTACCCCTTCTACAGCTGGCTCTTTAACCGGTTCTTCTTCTTGTGATTTCCCAGCCTCTTCCACTAAAGCCACAATCTCGTCTGGCTCTTTTTGAGCTTCAATCCCCTCTCCTAACTTTAAGTCCTTCACTAAAATTCTATCTTCAAAGCTCTTTAAAACGCTAATATCCACCTTAATCTCCTTAGGTAAGTTCAAAGCCAAGCCCTTCACTTTTAATTCGTGAATTTCTTTGATTAAAACACCATTCAAATTATCCACCGCTTCGGATTCTCCAATAAATACCAAAGGAATTTCTACTTCCACTTCCTTAGTGGCTGAAGGGTGATAAAAATCTACATGCGTAAAATGTCCTAAAGCATCTTTAGATAATTGATGAATTAAAACCGAGTGTTTCTTTCCATCCAGCTCCAAAGTTAGCAACGAACTTTCGCCGTACTCCTTTAAAGCTTTTGCAAAATCCTTTTGACTAATTTTAAGATTGGCATTTTTTACCCCCGAGCCATACAAAACCCCAGGCAAAAAACCTTGCTCTCGCAAAACATCTAACTCTTTTCCCGTTTCTTCTCGTTTTTGAACTTTCAAAGTCTCCATATCTTTTCATTAAACATCTTACAGCTAAAAATGAAGTATACTCATTTTTAACTTGCCCAATGTTTAGGCTAAATAACAACTTTAATACACTGAACAGGGCAAGCATCAATTGCCTCCTGTACGCAACCCAAATCATCAGTAACTAACTCATCCGTTTCTTGAGGCTCGGCTTTAGAGCCAAGAAAATGAGACAAACCTGCCTGATCCAGCTCAAAATAATTAGGGCAAAGAGCCGAGCAGGATCCACAACCTATGCACCTTGGTCGTTCAATAGTAATTTTCATAAATAATTTTTACTTCCCCCTGTCATCCTGAGTGGAACGAAGGATCTCAGAGATTCTTCGGACTAGTGTCCTCAGAATGACTCCAATTTAGATTGATTAATTTTAACCTTTAACCATTTACTAAAACTATTTTTAGCAAGTAGCCCATTTTTAGCACCTACTTTTAGCGCACAGCTTACAGCATTGGCTGTGGCTAACTGTATAGCGTATTCTATAGTATTTTGCCTTAAGAGTCCAGCTAAAAATCCAGCTGCAAAAGCATCTCCTGCCCCAGTTTTTTCTACTGCCTTTTGGTCGAGAGTGCCTGCTGCAAAAACTCTTTTACCATCACTCACTAAAGAACCTTCCTTGCCCTTGGTTATTACTACCAAACCATTCGTATGTTTAAATAATTCTCGCATTGTTTCTTTCTCATCTGCTTTACCAGTTAATAAAGTTGCTTCCTCTTGGTTTAAAAACAAAATATCAATTAGTTTTAATAGTGGTTTTAATTTCAAAAGCCCCCAACTAATCTGCTCTAAACTTAAATTAACAGCCACCTTA
>JAPLWD010000037.1:0-794 GCA_026396775.1 Candidatus Gribaldobacteria bacterium | reverse complement strand
CTTCTCAAAAAGATTAGCTGTTTGTCCACTTAATGGAGCTAGGTAAAACCACTTGGTTTTTAAAATTTTGGCTTTAGATAATTCCGCTTCTCTTAAAAAGTGGCAAGCCCCTCTATAAATTAAAACGGTTCTCTCCTCTTCGGGTAACGATAAAATAGCCGAGTAAGCGGTGGAATACTCCTTATCCCTCAAGCACATACTTGCATCAATTTTTCTTTCTTTTAATTCTTGCAAAATCTGATCCCCCTCTTTATCACAGCCAACCTTACCGCAATAAGCCACCCTAAAGCCTTGCAAGGCCAAGGTAGTTGCCACATTGGTTCCCCCTCCCCCACTGGCTGATTGTTTATCATCTAAATAAACCTTAGCCCCCAAGGGCAAACAAAGAGCCTTCTCTTCATTGAGAATTTTTTCAGGTAAAATTTTATAGTATTCTTTTTTCAGCCTCAAAAAATTATCCCAAGTGGCCGACCCAAAAGTAATCACATCAAACATAAATAAGTGAAATTATTTTTTGGCTAAACTTAGAGTTGTTTTAATCACTGTGTCGGGGTTTAAAGAAATACTTTCAATCCCCTCTTGCATTAAAAATTCCGCAAACTCTGGAAAGTCACTAGGGGCTTGCCCACAAATTCCACAGTACTTACCCTTCTCTCGACAAACTTTAATCACCCTTTTAATCAATTCTTTAACCGCTCCGTTTCTTTCATCGCCAATGTGAGCCAAATTAGCATTATCCCGATCAATCCCTAAAGTTAACTGACTCAAATCGTTTGATCCAATGCTCATTCCGT
>JAPLWD010000047.1 GCA_026396775.1 Candidatus Gribaldobacteria bacterium | reverse complement strand
ATTCTGTTAATTTTTTACATGTTAATCTAGAAGACCAATTATTGGCTAGCGAGTTAGATAATAACCCGCCAGCTTTTTTGGTAGCTAACCTAAAAGAGCAATACCCAAGCTTTAAAGGATTAGTTAAGGCCTCGCAATACTCTGTTGAAAAAGAGTGTCCTGATATTCTAGCTCAAAGTGCGGTGCTGGCTTTGGTTGAAAAAGATAAGGCTCCAGTTTTAATTTATCAAAAAAATATTGATGCTCAAAGACCCATAGCCAGTATCACCAAGCTTTTAACGGTCTTAACGGCTAACGATTTCTTAAAAGAGAATCAATTGATTACTATATCCGATAAGGCTATTAGCCAAGCTGACGAAACTGGGCTATTGAAAACCCAAGAACAAATTAGTTTTTTAGATTTGTCCCGAATGATGTTAATGGAGTCTAGTAATGATGCAGCTTTTGCTGTATCCGAAGGGGTGAAAGATCGAGATTTTATATTGGCAATGAACCTTAAGGCTCAAGCGTTGGGAATGGTAAGTTCTTATTTTTTTAATCCAACGGGTTTGGATTCTTCTTTGGGTGTTATCCAAACCAACTACTCAACAGCGAGGGATTTAGTTGCTTTGGCTAGTTATTTATTAACTGAACCTAAGATTTTAGACATTTTGGCTCAAAAAGAGTATTTATTATATGTGGGTGGAGTTTTTCACCATAATATTGCAACAACCAATGAACTTTTAGGGGCTCTGCCAGAAATTCTAGGTGGTAAAACCGGTACCACTGATTTGGCAGGAGGTTGCCTTTTGGAGATAGCTAAAACCAAAGCTGAACAAAAATATTTAATTAGTGTGATTTTAAATTCAACTGACCGCTTTGGCGATACTAAAAAACTTTTTGAGTGTTTTAACTCAACATTATGATTTCTCAAATTTTTAATCCTTTAGAAGTTCAAATAGTTAAAGTATTTTTTTTATGCGCTTCAGCTTTAACGCTTGCTTTTTTATGGGCGCCGATTTTAATTAAATTTTTATTTCGCTATCAGCTTTGGCGTAAAAAAGCTCGCACCAAAGCGATCGATGGCAAGCCAGCGGATGTTTTTTACGGCTTACATAAAGAGCGAGAAGTTTCGGTACCCCGTTTGGGGGGAGTGTTAATTTGGGTGACTGTTATTTTGGTAGCTTTTATTTTTGCGATTTTATCTAGAATTTTCCCAGATAGCTTCTGGCTTTCAAAGCTAGACTTTTTAACTTGCGGGCAATCTTGCCGAGGACAAACCTGGTTACCGCTAGCTGCTTTATTGGCAGCTTCGCTATTGGGGCTAGGGGATGATGTTTTGCAAATTTTTAACAAAGGTGGGTATAAGGCCGGAGGGATAACTTTTACTAGAAGATTTTTAGCTGTTTTATTTATTGGAATAGTGGGAGCTATTTGGTTTTATACTAAGTTGGATTTTAATACTTTACATCTGCCTTTTGTAGGGGATATCGCAATTGGCTTTTGGTACATTCCGTTGTTTATTTTAACGGTGTTGGCGTGTTGGTCGGGTGGGGTAATTGATGGAATTGATGGTTTGGCGGGTGGAGTGTTTGGGATTATTTTTATGGCCTTTGGCATTATTTCGTTTGCAGATGCTCAATTTAACTTGGCGGCCTTTTGTTTTGTGGTGGCAGGAGCTTTAATGGCCTTTTTATGGTTTAACATTCCTCCTGCCAAGTTTTATATGGGAGAAACGGGGGTGATTGGTTTAACTGCCACTTTGGCGGTGGTGGCTTTTTTAAGTAACTCGGTTTTGGTTTTACCCATTATTGGGGGGTTGTTGGTAGTGGAGGCAGGTTCGGTGATTATTCAACTTTTGGCTAAAAAGTTTTTAAAAAGAAAGGTTTTTTTGTGCGCGCCGTTTCATCATCACCTAGAAGCCAAAGGTTGGTTACCTCAACAAATCACCATGCGATTTTGGCTAATCAATATCGCTATAGCCATCGTAGGCATCGCCATCCGCTTAATTGGTTAAAAATAGGATACTACGCTAAAATCTAAGGAGGGGTCGGGAGGAAAGAATTTCCTCCCGTGTTGGAAAACAGTTTAATTGGTTAAAAAAGTTTTAAAATGCTTTTACGGGATTTGGAAAATAAGAAAATAGTGATCTTGGGGTTGGGGGAAGAGGGGATTGATAATTATTTGGCTTTGCGGAAATTGTTTCCTGATAAGGTTTTGGGTATGGCGGACCAAAATAAATTTTCAATTTTCAATTTTCAATTTTCAAAACTATTAAAAAATGATAAAAATTTGAAATTGCATTTGGGGGAGGGTTATCTCAACGCGATAGGGGAGTATGATGTGATTATCAAAACTCCGGGTATTCCGGCTAATACTTTAAAGCCATTTTTAAAAGAGGGGAGTTTGGTGACTACACAAACAGAGATCTTTTTTGCTAATTTTTCAGGGAAAATTATTGGGGTTACGGGTACTAAGGGCAAGGGGACTACTAGCGCTTTGATTTATAGCATTTTGAAAACGGCAGGGTTTAAGGTAAAATTAGTAGGCAATATTGGCCAATTTTTTAAATTTGTTTCAAGATCATTTGAATTACTATTTGAACTTTCAAGAATATCAAAAAGCTAAAGAAAATATTACTGCTCATCAAAAAAATAGCGACTTTTTGATTTATAACAGTGATGATAAATCGGTTAGCCAGATAGCCCAAAAAACCAAGGCTCAAAAATTACCCTTTAATCGAAACTTAATTTTAGAGTTAAAAAAAATAATTAAACCATCTGAAAATCCCTTAGTAGGGGAGTTTAATTTAATGAATATACTGGCAGGAGTTTTAGTAGTTAGAGTTTTGGGGGTTGCGGATAGTCAGATTAAAAAAGGCGTTAAATTGTTTAAACCTTTACCACATCGCTTGGAGTTTGTGGGAAAATTTAAGGGGATTGAATTTTACGATAACTCCATGGCAACCATTCCCGAAACAACTATTTTGGATTTGGCAACATTTAACGGTAAGCCAATTTCTTTGATAGTTGGTGGTTCGGAGAAGGGGAGTGACTATACAAATTTAGCTAAAAAGATTTTAGAAACCCAAGTTAAAAACTTAATTATTTTGGGACAAGGCACTGGCCAAAAGATCTTGGAACGAGTTAAACTCATTCCACAACAAAGGAACGAATTTAACTCGTTCCAAGTTAAATCAATGGAGGCGGCGGTTAGGGTTTGTTATGAAAAAACGCCCAAAAATGGAGTGTGTTTACTTTCGCCAGCTGCAGCTAGCTTTAATCTTTTTAAGGATTATAAAGAGCGGGGAGAGTTATTTAAAAAAAATGTCAAAAAGTTTGCCACAACAAAGTAAAATTGATTACCTAATTTTAATTCCCATAATTTTTTTGACTATTTGGGGGATTTTGACGGTTAGCACAACCTCGGTTCCATTATCAATAAAAAATTTTGGTTATCCCTGGTATTATTTAATTCATCAATCAATATTATTGATGGCGGGAATAGTTTTGGGTTTTATTTTTTATAAGCTAAAAAGTGAAACCCTGAAACGCTGGTCGGTTTATTTGTTTGTAGCTAATTTAGTGGCCTTGCTTTTAGTTTTTATTCCAAAGTTAGGGTTAGAGTTGCACGGCGCCCATCGATGGTTAGATTTTGGTTATTTTACGGTTCAGCCATCAGAATTTTTAAAAATTACTTTTCCACTTTTTTTAGTAGCTTGGTTAGCTAAGAGATTAGAAGGTAGGGGATCAAAAAGAAAAGAGGGCCAAGGATTTTTAAAACTTTTTTTACCCTTTGCACTAACAATTGGAGTTATCTTTTTTATTTTTTATTTACAATCAGATATAAGTACTTTGATTATCGTGGCGGCTACAGTAATGATGATGTATTTTTTAGCAGGTACGCCTTTGTGGCATAGCTTTGCTTTAGTAGGTTTGGGGGTAGGGTCAATTTTAATATTTATTATTTCGTCTGCTTATCGATTAGAGCGATTTAAAACTTTTCTACATTTTGAAGCTATCAATCCTTTGGATGCAGCTTATCAAGTTAATCAAATAGCTATTGGCATAGGATCGGGTGGTTGGCTGGGGATTGGTAGCGGATTAGCCCTGGGGCTAAGCCACCAAAAGATGTTACTGCCTTTTGCTATTTCTGATTCAATTTTTGCTATAATAGGGGAGGAACTAGGTTTTTTTGGAGTGGCCTTATTGATTTCTCTTTTAATATTTTTTATTTGGAGGGGTTTTAAAATAGCGAATCATTTAGAAGATAATTTTGAAAGAATTTTAGCTTTAGGCATAGTTTTTTGGATTGCTTTTCAGGCCTTCTTTAATATTGCTGGGAATATTGGTGTGGCTCCTTTGGGCGGTGTGCCCTTACCATTTTTTAGTTATGGGGGATCGCATATTATTGTAGAAATGATTGGGATGGGAATTTTATTAAAATTATCAAAGAAAAGTGTAATAACTAATTAAAAAATATTTATGTTAAAAATTGTTTTTACGGGCGGAGGAACGGGGGGGCACATTTTTCCCATTATCGCCATTGTGCGAGAAATGCGAAAAATAAAGCCTAAAACTTCGGACTTAGCAATTTATTATTTTGGGCCCAAGGACGATTATGTAGTTGAATCTTTGGGGCAAGAGGGTGGTATTACTTTAAAACAAAATTTTGTGGATATTTTTAAAATTCCTTTGGGGTTTTTTCAAACTTTGTGGCACTTTTTTTGGCTGGGTCCAGATTTAGTTTTTAGTAAGGGAGGATATGGATCTTTTCCAGCTGTTTTGGGAGCTAAATTATTAGGCATTCCAGTTTTTTTACACGAGTCTGATTCTATCCCTGGGTTGGCTTCGCGTATAGAGAGTAAGATGGCTACCGAGGTTTTTACTTCTTTTGCTAAAACTAAAATGCTTAGCAAGGATAAAATTATTAATGTGGGTAATCCGGTGAGAGAAGAAATAATGAACGGGAGTAAAACTGAAGCTAAGAAGATTTTTAAAATCCAAAGTGAACGCCCGATTATTTTAATTCTGGGCGGATCTCAAGGAGCTGTGGTTATCAATAATTTGGTGATTGATATTTTACCCGAACTTTT
>JAPLWD010000012.1 GCA_026396775.1 Candidatus Gribaldobacteria bacterium | reverse complement strand
TGATTGGCTAGAATATTCGGCAATTCCATTAGCCCAACACCCACGCTCATCGCCATAGTTTCTGGAATTTCACCTTCCACCAGCATATAAAATTTTTCGTTAATACGATAGCCATCTCGCTGAATTAAATCAGCCACTTTGCCATATTTATCCAGCAAAGCCGAAGCCCCCACAAATAATAACAACTCCAGCTCATCAGGATATTTTAAAATCTCCCTCATCACGGATTTGATGCTGGCATAATTAGCTCGGCTACCAATCACAATTGCAATTTTTCTTTTCATCATAATTACTTGAAATTACACAAACAATCCAATTTGTCATTGCGAGGAGTTCGCCCTGCTGGGCGAACTCCGAAGCAATCTCAAAGTTTATTTCGTAATTCAAAAAACCTATTCAAAATCGTCCCAAGAAAACTGATGATCTTGCGACACATCTTGTTTTAATTTTTTACCTAAAACTTTTTGAAAATCCAAAGCCTTAATCCCATCCCCAGGTTTTTTATAAGCTAAATGTTGTTCTGTTAAAATAGTCCCTTGACTCAAAACACCTTTTGCTGTCACTGATTTTTCAAAAACTGTTTTCACCTCTTGAATACCTTCGGTAATTTTATCTTTTTGGGCACCTGAAAAACAGGCTAATTCAACCTCGCGAATCCCCTCCATCATTTTTTTAAATTCGGTTGGCTCCAAAGAAAAACTAGCATCCGAGCCATACATCATACGAGAAAGCACAAAATGTTTTTCAATAACTTGAACCCCCCAAGCCACCGCGACAGCCGGAATGCTTAAACTCATCGTATGATCCGAAAAGCCCACAACAACCCCCGAATAACGCTCTTTAATCTGTTGTAAAATATTTAAACCAGCATTTTCAGGTAAACACGGATATTGAATCGTGCATTGCATCACCGTTATTTCCGGACAGCCATTTTCTTTTAAAGTTGATACCGCTTGATCTAATTCAGCCCAATAACTCATCCCACTAGATAAAATGACTGGCTTTTTAGTTTGTGCTAATTTCTTTAAATATGGCAAATTATTCACCTCACCCGAAGGTACTTTATAAATATCCAAACCCACTTGTTCTAGCAAATCAATCGCCTCCAAAGAAAAAGGCGCAGACATAAATTTAGCGCCCAAGCCTTCCACAAACTGCTTGATTTCTTTATACTGCTCCAAAGAAAAAGCCGTGCGCTTAAAATACGATTCACGACTTTCAGTTTTAAAATAAGCGGGAGCAGGAGCATTTTTTAGGCTTTCTGCTTCAAAAATATGGGTTTGTAATTTCACCGCATCAGCACCCGAAGCCACAGCTGCTTGAGCAATTTTGCACGCCAAACCCACCGATCCCTCGTGCATATTACCAATTTCCGCGATAATAAATGTTTTGTTCATATTGATCTTTCTTCAATCTTTATGCAGTCATTATAGACAAAATCCCCCTTGCTGTCAAAAAAATACGGAAGGGATATGCCCTTCCGATTTGTTAATGCTTTCATCTTTTTCAAGACAAAAGCTTTTGTATCTCTGAAACCATAATTTCCAAATCAATCCCAAGCCTCTCTGGCCTTGGGAATTCTCTTGCTTGGGCTTCAAGGATTCCAGAGCAAACCCGAACTATCGGACCTTTTGGATCTAATAGCCTTAAAACCAAAGCCTCGTTCAGTACAGAAAGATAATTGGCTCCAACCTCACAAGGATACCATTTCCTTGTGCCGATTATGCTTTCCAAATGACCCATTAAGGTTTCATCATCAAGGCAAACCGCCGGTATCCTCCGACAAGCTGCCATTATCCCAATAGTCCCGCCAGCTACACAAACCACCAAGTCAGCTAACTCTAAAAATTGGGTGCTCCCTACGTTAGTAATTATCAGCTTTTGTTTCCCTTTTAATTTTTTGTTTCTATCCACAAACTGTTGGTAATATTTTTCTCCCTCCACATCCGCCGGATGCAGACACATAAGGATAGAAACATCTTCAAAATTTTTAGTGACGTCTATAACATGAGCCACCAGAATGGTGCCAATAAGACGATCCTTGCTCAATGGCACCAAAATTATTTTTTCCCCAATCTTCCCATTATTCAAGGTCTTAAGATGATCGAGGGCTTGCTCTTTATTAATTTTTGGAAAATGAAAATCCTCAAACATTGGATTCGCCCTAATGATTTTAGAATCCGGAAAAATTACCTGTGCCTTACTAACCTCACCTTTGACTGAAACGAAGACAATCTTTGGCACAAATCTTGACTCTCCCATATTGTGAATCATTTTTAGAAGCCAAGGTCTGCTATAAACTCCGAAAGTATCGCAAGCCACTATAATCGGCTTATTTAGTCTGGAAGCCGATACGATAACTTCTTTTTCTTCTATTTCCGCATCATTCTCATAAGAAGAAAGCCCCACCACGATTAGGCTGTTATCGCTAACTTTTTCCCATAGGGTATCGGATGTGAAATTTTGGTGCTTTCCAAACCCGAGTAACCCTTCAACAGTAAAATTTGCTGATTGTAAACCATCTGCTAAAATATTCAATTCCATAGATGGTCCAACATCATGAGCTACCAGTAAAATCCTTTTCTGCATTTCTCTTTACCTCCGTTTTTCAATCCAGCCTATACGCCGCCTCGTTAACCCTTGGGATGTTCATCCAGTCAGCATAGATATCGCCCTCTGGAACTTCCTCCAAGCTATGATAAAAATTCCAAGCAGTTTTATAAGATCTTTTAACCCCTCCCTTGATTGATGATTTAAACTCCCCTCCGAATGTCCAACCAAAAACCCCAGTTCTAATCCTAAGAAATGTAAAAAGATCAGAATTGGATTTTTCAGCCTCAAAGCATACTTCATCGCGAGACATTAGTCCAAGCCGCTGGTGATTCACGGTATGTGAGGCAATTTCCATACCAGCATCTCCCATCGTTCTCAATTGAGAAGGGTTGGCAAACCAATCTGCAACCAAATCCTCCATCTTAACCTTGGGAAAATAAAAGCTTAGAGCCTCCTCCATGGCTTCAATCTGAAGATGAGGAGGAACAGTATCATTAAAAATTGTTTTAATCTTTCCAGCTATATCCGATTCCCCGGAATTTCTATAATCATCTGGAATATTAAGAACACCCTCCTCTAATAAACGACTATAGAATGTCCCTTTTAAGATATTGGGCAAAACTTCTGTAAGCACTGTTTCTGCGCCCTTTTCTTTTATCAGAAACTGCAAACCCATTACCGGTGGGAATATACCACGCAAGATACAGGTTGGCACAAAAAAGGTTCCCTTAACCCCATACTTTTTCAGTATGGGTAACACATTTGTGTAATGATCCCTGGTAGAATCATCAAAGGAAAGAGTGGCATGTTTTCTCAACAGAGTTATATCATCCTCTGTCAAATAGTTACCAACCTCCCCACAGGTCATAATCTCAAACTCATTTTCTTGGAGCCATTTTATGTGCTCCTCCAATCTTTGGGGGGTGCAACTCATCCCAGGCGGACGAGTCCCTTCGGGCACCACATAATGAAACGCTAGATGTCTAACTACTAATGGATTCATTTTTTCCTCCTCTGTAATGGAAATCCCTGTTCAGATAAAAATAACTAAGTGATTTTACCCTAAAACAAAAAAACTAAAATGTACAGTATTTTCTAATCAACATATGCGTGTGAAATGAAAGAAGTGAATTCAATCATTTCTTGAGGTAAATGTTTAAAGTTTTTAAATAATTCTTCTTTAGATTTTTGCATTTTTTCAGGGACTGCTACCGAGTTTTAAAACCCG
>JAPLWD010000046.1 GCA_026396775.1 Candidatus Gribaldobacteria bacterium | reverse complement strand
CTGATCAACAACAACATTGAGTTTGGGGTTTATAACCAACAACATTTGCAAGCTCTGCAAAATGTAAACGCAAAAAAGATAGCTAAAGCGCACCTAAAAATTGATACTGGAATGAGCCGGCTGGGGTTAACTCCCAACGAAGTTTGGCCATATTTCAAAAAATTAAAAACCCTCAAGCAAGTTCAATTGCAAGGGGTTTTCTCCCATTTGGCCGTGGCTGACGAAGATGTTGAATTTACCAAGCAACAAATAGATATTTTTAAAGAAGTGGTTGCTGAACTACAAAAACAAGTTAAAATTCCGCTGATTCATCTTACCAATTCGGCTGGAAGTAGTTTTATGCAAGATCAGTCTTGTTGCAATCTGTTGCGCTTGGGCTTGGCGCTTTATGGTTTAAAACCCAGCCCCAACTACCCAGCTCAACTTAAACCAGCTTTAAGTTTTAAAACCAAAATCATCCAAATTAAAAATGTGCCAGCTGGAGCACAAATAAGCTATGGATTAACCCACCGGTTTACCCAACCTGCTGTTATCGCAGTTTTACCGATTGGCTATGCGGACGGCTATGATAGGGGATTGTCGGGGTGTGGTGAGGTGCTAATTAAAGGCCAGCCTTGCCCAGTTAGGGGGCGGGTATGTATGAACTTAACAATGGTAGAATTAAGTGCTAAGATAAAAACCAAAGTAGGGGAAGAAGTGGTTTTGATCGGCCAGCAAGGCCAAAACCAAATCACGGCCGATGAAATCGCCCAGAAAATAAGCACCATTAATTACGAAATAGTAACCCGAATCAACCCCCAAATAAAACGAGTGGCCATATAAGTAGGCCACTCTCTAGGACTGAAGGTTAGGGCGAAAGAATGTAATTTATCCACCAGCTCATAGTTTTGAGCTGTATAAGAATTGAACATTGCAGTATCCCATTGATATAAACCTCGGTTTTACTAAGATTCTTAAAAACCCTAACAATCACTTCGTCTATTGCTCTGATTTTTAAACTCCGCTCAAGCCGCTGGATTTCTTTGCCACCCTTTAAGATTGTGTGTGTTGCATAAAAACGAGGTTTTGCCAATTCATGGGTTTCAAGGATGACTACTACTTGTTCGGGTTTAAAAGTTGAAAACTTTCTCCTGAGACGCTCTAAAATCTGACTCATTTTACAGTCCTCCTATATTAAAAATTAGAATTTTTACTTCTTAATATAGCCTGATACTAAGTCACCAAAAAGTCAAGTATGAAAAATAGTGTCGTTGTAAACAACCAATTAATCAATTATTACTCGTTTGGCGAGGGTGGGGGAGTGCCCTTGGTTTTTTTACATGGGTGGCGTTCTAATGGTTTGGCTTGGCAAAAAATAGCCTCCCAGCTGGCTCTAGGGCCCTTTAGCGTCTATTTGTTAGACTTGCCTGGGTTTGGAGAATCGCCCTTGCCAAAACGTGATTTTTATGTTCAAGACTACACTGACTTAATTACTGCTTTTATAGAAAAATTAAACCTTAAAAAAGTAATTTTAATTGGGCATTCGTTTGGCGGTAGAATTGCCACCAAATTAGCAGCCCAAAATCCAAGTTTAATTGAAAAATTAGTTTTAGTGGATAGCGCTGGGTTAATTAAGCCACGGAGTAGGGGAGTGCTAAAAACTTTAACCACAATAATCGCCAAACTAGCAAAGCCCCTGTTTAGCCCTAAGTTTATGAAAGCTTGGCGAACCAAAATTTACCAAAAGCTGGGAGCTGAAGATTATGCCGTATTTGGCCAGCTTAAACAAACTTTTTTAAATGTGATTAAAGAAGATTTAGGTAGTTCTTTTGCTCAAGTTACCAGCCCAACTTTAATCATCTGGGGAGAAAACGACAAGACAACTCCCTTAACAGATGCTAAAATAATGAATGGCTTGATTAAAAATTCTCAGCTAGTAGTTTTAAAAGAGGCTGGGCATTCGTGCTTTATTGATCAACCCCAAGAATTTTATAAAGAGTTAGTAAAATTTATTAAGTAGTTATTTTTAATTACGAAATGAGACGAGGTAAGTTATTTTTGTGAACATTCGACCCCTGTTGGCATGGTCCCCGAGTACTCGAGGGGCAACAGGGGGAGAGTTTAGCCTAAAAGCCCGCTGGGGCTTTTAGGCGGTTCACAAAAGTAACTTACCGAGCCGTCTTGCTTCTCGTAATTTAAAACAACTAATTAAAAAATATGTTTTTAATTTCACTGCAAAAATATCAGCTTTATTTATTACAACTTGAAGAATACGAAATCCCTCGGTATTGGAAACTTTTAATGACCAAAGGCTATTTTTGGCCGAACCAGCCTTTACGAAGCCACATTGTTTGGACAGCCAAAGCTAGAGTGCTATTAGTTTTATCTGGTTTGGTTGGCTTATTAACCTTAATTTTACTTTGGGACCATTTAAAAATTACTTCTAGACTTATCGCCATTGTAATATCTTTTTTTGCCTTTCCATTATTTTATACCATAGCCTTAGCTATTATTTGGCCATTTGAATTTATCGCTAAACAATTAATTATTGCTAAAGCTAAAAAAACAATCCGAAAAGCTTCTAATTTAAAAGTTATCGGGATAGCGGGCAGTTACGGCAAAACCACTCTCAAAAATATTTTAGCCTCAGTGTTATCAGCTAAGCTAAAGGTTTTAGCCACGCCTAAAAGTATTAACACCCCTGTAGGCATCGCTCAATGGATTAGCCGAAGCTATAATAAAAACGTGGATGTTTTAATTATTGAAATGGGCGAGCATTACCGAGGCGACATTAAACATCTTTGTTCTATCGCTAATTTAGATGTTGCAATTTTATGTGGCATTAACGAAGCCCATTTAGAAAGACTTGGCCACCTTGATAATTCCATTGCTACCTTATTTGAGCTGGTTGAAAATACACCCAAGGAAGCTTTAATTCTTTTAAACGCCGACGATCAAAACATTCTTAATAATTACGCTAAATATACTCAAGAACGCAAAGTTCATTTTTTTAGCCATCACAATAATCCTTTATGCGAATTAAAAGTACAAAACAAGCAATTTGATAGCCAAAACTTAACTTGGGATTTTGAAGTTGGGGGATTGGGTAATTTTAAAACCACTCTTTTGGGCGAATATGCTATTGGCGATATTGTGGCCTCTATTATGATAGCTCGCTCGCTAAATTTAACTGAAACCGAAATTAAACTTGGGCTTAGCAAGGTTCAACCAGTTCAACACCGGCTTTTTCCTATTAAGAATCCAGCCGGTGCTTTAGTAATTGACGATAGCTATAATGGCAACCCCGAAGGCGCTTGCGAGGCTATTAAAGTTTTAGGCAGGTTTAATAATCGCCGTAAAATTTATTTAACCCCTGGGTTAGTGGAAACTGGCAGTCACAGCCAAGAAGCTCACTTTGAAATTGGCCTACATTTATCCAAGGTGGCAGACTTAGTAATTTTAATTAAAAACAGTGTTACCCCGTATATTGCCAAGGCTTTGTTGAAAAACGGTTTTAACGAGTCGCAAATTCTGTGGTTTAAAACCGCCCCCGAAGCCCACGAGGCCTTAAAGGATATCCTAAAACCCACCGATGTCATCCTCTTCCAAAACGACTGGGGCGATCAGTATGTGTAACAACTAAACTATGGAAAACAATAAAACAATTGGGGTGTTTTTTGGGTCAAGGAGTCCGGAGCATGATATTTCAATTATTACGGGGCAACTAATTATTGCTGGGCTTTTGGGTTTGGGATTCAAAGTGGTGCCGGTTTATTTAAGCCGACAGGGAGCTTGGCTAATTGGAGATGCGTTGGGCAAAATGAGTAATTTTACCAACCCGCAAATTCAAATTGAACAAGAGTTAAAATATCAAAAATACTATTTAGACTTAGAAAACTCGCACGGAAAAATAGTTTTTAAGCAAAAGGGGATTGGTGGCAAAACTATTACCATTGATCTAGCCTTTCCGGCCTTGCACGGATCTTTTGGGGAAGATGGCACGATTCAGGGCTTGTTTGAAATGCTGGATGTGCCATATGTTGGCTGTGATACGGCTTCATCGGCCGTGGCGATGGATAAAGCTTTAACCAAACAAATTTGTTTGCAATCTAATTTACCCACCACCAAGTTTATTGTTTTTACTAAAACCGACTGGCAAAAAGAAAAAGAAGTTATTTTAAACCACGTTAAAGCCGAACTGGCTTGGCCAGTTTTTGTGAAGCCGGTGCATCTTGGCTCATCCATTGGCATTGCCAAGGTTAGTGATCAAAACATTAACGAATTAACCAATAAAATAGAGGTAGCTTTTTATTACGACAATAAAGTTTTAGTGGAAGAAGGCGTGAATAATTTAATGGATGTAACTTGTTGTTTAATTGGCAACGATGTGCCCGAAGCTTCGCTGTTACAAGAATCGGTTTTTTCAGCTGACTTGTTTAATTTTGAAGAAAAATACTTAAAGGGTGGTGGCTCACAATTAGGTAAATCCCAAAGCGGAATAGTTATTCCCGCTACGCTGGACGTTCAAAAAACTTTAATCATTCAACAAACCGCCCAAAAAGTTTATCAAGTCGTTGGTTGCTCGGGAATTGCCCGAATAGATTTTTTACTAGATAAAACCACGGGTGAATTTTTTGTGAACGAAATCAACCCCTTGCCTGGAACCTTGTATCACCACCTCTGGGAAAAAAGTGGTTTATTATTGTCCGAATTACTACAAAAACTTTTAGATTTAGCTCAAGAAAAATATACTCAAAAGAAAAATCTTAATTACGCCTTTCAATCTAGTGTTTTAAATAATCTGGGGGTAGGAAAACTAAAACTGAAAAAAT
>JAPLWD010000036.1:6531-10903 GCA_026396775.1 Candidatus Gribaldobacteria bacterium | reverse complement strand
CAAAACGGGTAATTCTCGCGAGCCACCTGCTTTTTTGTAATTGTTTCAAACAAAGTTGACTTACCCACATTCGGCAAACCAACAATTCCGATAGATAACATAGTTATAATTGATAATTTTTAGCGACTAAATAGAATTCCTTGCTGCCTTTACGCACGGCTTGAGGATGATATCTTTTAACTTTTTCAAAGTATTGCTCCACCAATTTAACAAATCCACTTACTCCTTCACCTTCAAAAATTTTACACACAAAGTGGCCACCCTTCACTAACACTGCTTGAACAATCTCTAAGGCTCGGTGGGATAGCTCTAAAGAATCAGCCACATCTTTAAAATGAATGCCCGTAGTGCTGGGAGCCATATCGGAAACAACTAGATTATATTTTTCTTTTAAAACCGCTAAGTCCAACCAATCTTCGTCTAAAACATTTTTGAGAATAAAAGTTGTGTTTTGGGGCAAATCTATTCTTAAATCAACAATATCCACACCAACCACTTGCCCTTTCTCCCCAACCTGTTGCGATAAATACAATAACCACGATCCCGGAGCCACCCCCAAATCCAAAGCTTTTTGCCCAGGCTTAACTAATCCAAACTCTCTATCAATTTCTTGCAGTTTATAAACCGAACGGGCGGGATAATTTTTGTAAATCCATAATTTAGTATAACCTACCTTTCATTTAATACTAAATATCACTTAAAATCAACTTAAAAAAAAAAAAGGCAAACCCTGAAAGTCAGGGTTTGCCTCGCGTTAAAACTTGAATCAGTATCGACTGATCCCCCAAAGCCTCAATTTGCCCTGGACTAGAAAGCCAAAAATCTATTTGGCTAATGCCAACCACTTCGCCCGTGTCAGTAACCTCAAACACAACACCTTTGAACTCTTTAATTCCCAAGATTATAAAGGTTGAGTGAAGTGATAAAACTTGTTGGCTTATTGCTTGACTAACAGCCACTTGACCAAAACCAACGGGTGTTTCCAAAACCGTCAATTTTCCTTCTGGAAAATTAGGGGGGCCGTAATGCGTAGGCTTAATCCATAAAAACTTCTCCGGTTTTTTAGGCGGAATTTTTGGCAGATCCACTAACACTGATTTTATTTTTACCTCTAAAGTACTGGACTCATCAAACGATGAAAAACTGCCCAAAGTGGAAGCAAAAAAGAAACCGGTAATCAGTACAACTAAAAACAGAATTAATCTGAAAACTTTCATTGTTTTCCCCTCAATTTTTTTCTTGATATCTCTTTTTTAAACTAAAAAGCGCCCGATCTTTTAAATTAAGCGCCTCACTACTGATATGTTTATAACAAAATAAAGTACTCTTGTCAATAAAATAATTGTCCGGGTCATACGAACGACCCGGAATTATATACTAATCTATTAAATAAGACCCTGATAGGACAACTCTCCATAGATAGCTGCCCCCATAAAAGAATTACCTGGACATTCCTTGTTCCAAAGTTTAGACCTAATTAAAATTGTTTCCTCGCCAGTCTGGATTTGTTGCTCAAGCGCTTCTCTGTGAACGGGAAACATCGCCTGTTTTAACATAGTGTTAAGAATAGTTTCCTTCATGAACTCCATGCCAAATGTAATAAATGAGCCCATAAAACCTACTATTTCTATAGATTCTGAACCGTTTAAAATGTCAGCCCAAGTATGACCAATACCCTCGGCTAGCCACAGATAATACTCAAGAGCCCATTCCCTTCCAGCTCTAGCTTCGGTATCAAGCCATTGGCAAGGATCTAAGCCATTTATGTTTCCTTCACTATCAGGCTTAATCCCGAAATAATGATAAGCCATAGCAATAACCTGTTTGGCAACCCCCCCGCCAGAGTATACTCCTTCTTTGCACCCATCACGCTTACACCCACAAGGTACGTCTGCAAGCCCTGGACCGGCGAATTTATGCCCTGGTTCTGATTTGTATATCACACCCTCACGGATGTTCACCCCACCCCAACCGAAACCAATGGTCTCAAAAACTCCATTCGATATACCCTTGATAATTCCTTCGTCACAATACATTTCACCAGTAACTGCACCAATAAGATCATTACAAAAAGATCTAAATAGCTCACAAAGGTTATGTCCCTTGAGCCACTCAAGATTGGGGCTCTCTATAACCACTCCGTCTTGAGAAAAAACTCCTGCTGTCGTGATATCTTTACAAATTGGCTTTTCCTTTTCGTCTATCCAACCCACCCATTCAGATAGTTCTTCCCAACTTACAGGTTTAATTCTATAAATAGAATCTTTTTGCAAGATTCCATCTTGTACAACAATTGCTCTAACACCACTACCGCCACCTTCAAATGACAATCTTTTACCATACAAAAGCTCCGGAACAACAAGATTATCTATTGGCTTAATCCCCGATACTCTTTTCATAACGAACCTCCTTTAAAGTTCTGAAAAATTTAGATGCTAACTAAAAAATCATACATATAAATTATATGTATGACACTAATTAAAACACTATTCTTGTTTACGTCAAAGTCAAGGGCTGACCTCATCGATGGCCCTTTCGAAGATTATCTTGAACCATTCGGTGTAGGTTTCTGGGTAATTTTCAATGTCTGTTTTTAGTTGCTCTAAACCAATCCATTTGTAGCCATCAGCCTCTTCGGGATTAATAACCGTCTCGCCATCAAATGTCCCAATAAAAACATGATCAAATTCATGCTCAGTTAAATCACCTACTTGAGCTTGGTAGGTAAAAGAAAAAACTTCTTTTAGTTCACATCTAATGCCCATTTCCTCAAAAAGCCTTTCTTCGGCAGCTTTCTGCAAAACCTCTCCAACTCTGGGGTGCGAGCAACAAGCGTTTGTCCACAGCCCGCCGGAATGATACTTAGAAACAGCTCTTTTTTGCAAAAGCATTTCGCCTTGTGAGTTAAAAATAAAAATGGAAAAACAGCGATGCAATAATCCTTTTTGATGTGCCCCCATTTTTTCCATTGTTCCAATTTGATTATCCTGCTCATCTACTAGAATAATTTCTATTTTTTGATCCATAGTAGTTCTCCTTTCAATAAAATTCTTAGTTGAAACGACCTAAAAAAATGTTACACCGATTAGCCAACAAACACAATGCTTGCCCAAAACTATCTAACCTACAAACAATAGAGCCAACATCACACCTACTCCTAACAACAGAGCCAAGAGTTGCTTAAGTGAATTTTTTACATTAACATCGTGGTGCAGTTCAGGAATTAAATCCGAGCCAGCAATATAGATAAAACCGCCAGCGGCAATGGGCATCATAATTTGAGCAAAATTGTTTATTTTTTCACCAATTAACAAAGCCAGCACAGCCCCCAAAACCGCGGTTAAAGCGGATAAAAAATTATAAAATAAAGCTCGCTTAACTGAGAAGCCACTATGCACCAAAACTCCAAAATCCCCAATTTCCTGGGGAATCTCGTGCAAAATCACAGCCAAGCTGGTGGCTAAGCCTATCGGAAAACTTAGTGAAAAACTAGCCGCAATCAAAACGCCATCAATAAAATTATGGATGCCATCCCCCACCAAATTCATAGTAGCTGCTGGCTGGCAGTGATGCTGGTGTTCTGGAATATGGCAATGACGCCAGCGAATAACTTTTTCCACCACAAAAAAGATTAAAATACCTAAAAGAATATACAAGGGCAAGAAAAAATCTCCAGGCATTCTTTTAAAAGCTTCTGGTAAAAGATGAATAAAAGCATCCCCAAACAAGCCACCCACCGCAAAACTAACTAAGTATAATAAAATCCCCTTCAGCTTTTCTTTACTAAAAGATAGAAAAAACACCCCCACCAAGGAAATTAAACTAACTATCACAACGCTAATTAAAGTATAAAACCAGATAATAGCTTCCATATCCTTGAATTTAACATAAAAACTGCTAAGATAAAACCACTATTATAAATATATGGCTAATTATTTCACCCAAGAGGGCTTAACTAACTTGCAAGAAGAGCTAGAATATTTAAAAACCACCAAGCAAAATGAAATTGCTCAAGCTTTGCATCATGCAGCCAGCTTTGGTGATTTATCCGAAAATGCTGCTTATCATCAAGCCAAAGAAGAACGCAAAAAACTTTTAGACCGTATTATTGAATTAGAACAGCTTTTAAAAGGCGCTAAAGCTGTTAGTAATACAGCTACTGGAGGTAAAATTTCTTTGGGCTGTTCTGTGGTTTTAGAATGTGATGGTGAGAAACAGTCTTTTCAAATTGTGGCTCCCGAAGAATCTAGTATTGCCAATAACAAAATCTCCTACCAATCTCCTTTGGGTAAGTGCTTAATTGGCAAAATGGTAGGCGAAGAAGCTAAAGTTAAAACCGAAACCGCTCTAATCAGCTACACTATTCTAGTAG
>JAPLWD010000036.1:4259-6393 GCA_026396775.1 Candidatus Gribaldobacteria bacterium | reverse complement strand
TACACTATTCTAGAAGTTAAATAAATTGGGGTTGATTCCCAAAAAAAGCAGTGTTAAAATATAAGTATAATTTAAAAATATACTTATGCCTAAAGAAACCAAAGAAAAAGAACCTAAGGAATCTGGTAGCTGGAAAAAACTTTTAGGAGGGTTAGCCGAAACCCTAACTCAACAAGCTACTAATTCCATAATAGAACTAACCAAGCATTCCATTAGCCAAATTAACGAGGAAAAAAATAAAGCCATGGCCAATTTTAAAAAAATGGTTATTTCGGCTATCCTAATGAGTGTTGGGTTTATTTTTTTATTGATTGGTATCGCTATTGTCATCAACGAATACTTCACCACTAGAAACTCCTTGGGTTATATTTTAGTTGGATTGACTGTGGTAATTGGCGGATTGTGGCTGGGACGAAAAAAATAATTAAAAAACAAAAAGGTTGAACTAATAATAACGAGATAAAAAATATGGCTAAAAAAGAATTAAGCAAAACAGAAGAAATGCAAGCTCAAATGAAAGACTTGCAAATGAAAGCGGAAAAAGAAATTGACAAGGTCAAAAAAGATTTGGAAAAAGCCAAAGGTCAAGTTGAAGGCTTTGTAAAAAAGAATCCTGAAAAAGCCGCTATGATTTCAGCTGGAGTGGGAGTGGCTTTGGGTGCAGTGCTAGCCGCCCTTCTAAAAGGTGGTAAGAAAAAATAAATACTAGTGCAAAAATAAAAAAGGAAGGAGCTTCGCTCCTTCCTTTTTTGTTTTATAAATTAAATAATCTTTTCTAGAGAGAGGGTGCCAGTTGGGACGCCTTGAATAATATAGGCTTGAAAAGATAGGCTTGAAAATTCGCTACCCAAGAGCGATTTTATTTTATTTAAATCATTCACCTCTGTTTGATGTTCTTGATCGGTATCAGCGATGCCATAAGCTCCGCAATTGTCGTGATACAAAACCACAACCTCTTTGATATTATGCAGTTTTTGCGAAAGCTGAATTTGCTTAAGTAAAAATTCCTTTTCGCCGACCTGATTAGATAATAGGTCTTTGCCGGCTCCAGCCACCGAAACTAAATCATAAGCTCCCTCAGGATAGCCAACCTCGCTCAATAATTGAGTTAAAACTGTTGGCTTAATCCGAAAATCCATACATCGAAAAATTAAAGCTTGGCAATGATGTGACATAATTATTGATTATTAAAAGGTATTTTACTTTTGTGTTTTCTGGCTACTTTCAGGCGGGCTAACTCCTTTTCCATTTTGGCCATCAAGGCCGTACTATCAACCGCTTCTTTGTTTTCCATCAGTTCCACGGCTCTAGCTCGGGCCTGCTCGGCTTTTTGCTCGTCAATTTCGTGAGCTTGTTCAGCCGTATCAGCCAAAACCACTACCTCATTTTCTTTTACCTCTATTAATCCACCCGAAACCGCCAAAGAAATTTCTTCTTGACCTTTTTTAACCCAAAGCTCTCCCGACTTCAAAATAGCCACCAGGGGAATATGCTGGGGCAACACGGTTATTTCGCCTTCTTGGGTAGGCAAAGTCACCTGATCCACCTCCTCCTCAAAAACAATCCTTTCTGGAGTTACAATTTTAAACTTTATCTTCATGGTTTTATTAACATTGACAAGGAGTTTATTTTTTGCTAAATTATGAATGTAGAAGAAATTCTACTAATCACGCGGTTCCGCCAAAAGCGGGATTTTCGCTTTTCACATACACTCTTTTGCCAGTATAAAACTTACCGAAATCAATATATTTATCTTTAATATTATGCAACTCGCCCGCTACCTTGCCACGAACTCCAATAATTCCAATTTTCTTGCCCTTTACTTTTAATCTTTCCAGTGGTTCCAATAAATCTGAATCACCAGAAAAAAGAAAAATTGCCGTTACTTTTTCGGCATCATCTAACATATCCATCGCCATTTCAACATCAAAATTGCATTTTGGCTCTTCAATAATTATTCTTAATTTGTTAAGTTCGTCTATGAAATCATTGATTTTACCCCTAACCACACCGTCAAATAAAGTTATTGTTCGGCGTTGAAAAAATAAACCCTCATTAATATCTTTTGGAATAAATTTCATTGGCTTTGTTTTTAAAATGGCACCAGTTGTTTTAATGCGCCTATGAAAAGCTT
>JAPLWD010000036.1:0-4240 GCA_026396775.1 Candidatus Gribaldobacteria bacterium | reverse complement strand
GCTTCTGAATTTTTCTTATCTCTTCCGTTCAAGCCATAATAAACCTTAATTTCTTTTATACTAGGATAACTAAAAAGCTGTGTCATCAAATCTTCTATTCTAAACTTCCATCCCAAAACATCTTGCCAGTGGAACATATTCGTTAAATCTAAATACGCAAAAATTGATGTCTCTTTTTTAATCCATTCTAAGTAGTCTTCTCTGATTATAAATTTATTTAAAATATCTTGAGAAATATCCATAACCTTCCGCCTTGCGCTGGTCTTATCTGTTGAATTTTCAATTCTTTTTTCTAAATCTTTAAGCTTCTCTTCTTTTATGATTTTATTTGGAATTTTTCACTTCATCTATATTGCCTTTCATATAGAAATCTTGTTCGGGGATGGTGTCGCATTCGCCATCTAAAATGGCTTTAAAAGCTTTAATCGTTTCTTTTAGGGGTACATATTTTCCAGGTCGGCCGGTAAAGGTTTCGGCCACCGAAAATGGCTGGGATAAAAACTTTTGAATTTTCCGAGCTCGCGAAACAATTACTCTATCTTCTTGCGATAATTCTTCCATCCCCAAAATAGCAATAATATCCTGTAAATCTTTATATCTTTGCAAAACTTTTTGCACTCTTTGAGCCACATCATAATGCTCTTTGCCCACAATCCGAGGATCTAAAATGGTGGAAGAAGAATCCAAAGGGTCAACTGCTGGATAAATGCCCAATTCCGACAAAGCTCTGGATAAAACCACTGTAGAATCAAGATGAGTAAAAGTGGTGGCTGGGGCGGGATCGGTTAAATCGTCGGCTGGCACATAAACAGCTTGTACTGAAGTAATAGAGCCCTTTTTCGTAGATGTAATTCTCTCCTGTAATTCCCCCATTTCCGTAGCTAAAGTTGGCTGGTAGCCCACTGCCGAAGGAATCCGCCCCAATAAAGCTGACACTTCCGCTCCCGCTTGCGTAAACCGAAAGATATTATCAATAAATAATAAAACGTCCTTACCTTCTTCATCCCGAAAATATTCAGCCATCGTTAAGCCGGTTAAGCCCACTCTTAATCTGGCTCCGGGAGGTTCATTCATTTGGCCAAAAACTAAGGTGGTATTTTTTAAAACTCCCGACTCTTTCATCTCGCGATATAAATCATTACCTTCTCTAGTGCGTTCGCCCACGCCCGAAAAAACCGAAAAGCCTCCATGTTGAGAAGCAATATTATTAATCAATTCTTGAATAATCACAGTTTTACCCACACCTGCCCCACCGAATAAACCAACTTTGCCACCCCTCAAAAATGGGCAAATCAAATCAATGACTTTAATACCAGTTTCAAAAATTTCGGCTTTAGTGGATTGTTCAGCAAACTCTGGGGCTGGTCGATGAATCGGCCAAGACTTTTTAGATTTAACTGGTTCTCCCTCGTCTAAAGGTTGCCCTAAAACATTTAAAAGTCTACCCAAAGTTTCTGGACCAACTGGCACAGTAATGGCCGAACCTTTATCTGTAACTTCCATCCCTCGGCTTAAACCATCGGTGGAATCTAAAGCAATCGAACGCACCATTTTGCCACCCAAGTGCTGTTGAACTTCTAAGACAATAACCTGCTCGCCTTTTTTAATCTCTAAAGCGTTATAGATAGCAGGCAAGTCTTGCTCAAAGTAAACATCCACCACTGGCCCAATAATTTGTTTAATAATCCCTTTGTTCATAAATTTTTCATTTTTAGTTTTTAGCTTTTAATTTTTTATATTATCCCATCGCCACTTTAGCCCCAGCAATTTCGGCAATTTCTCGGGTAATACCAGCCTGCCTAACTTGATTATAAGTTAAAGTTAAGCTATCAATTATATCACCCGTAGCATCCGAAGCATTCCGCATCGCAGCCATTCTAGAAGAATGTTCCGAAGCGTTAGACTCCAGCAAGGCTTGATAAAACTGCATCGTGACTAAATGGGGTAAAAACTTAGCTAAAATTTCGTCCGCTTGTGGCTCAAACAAAATCTCTCCCGCTGGCTTTTGATTTTGATTTTTTTCATTAAGTTCTAACCAATCTTCGCCCGATAAATTATCAATTGGCAACACAACTTTAATCTGCGGTTTTTGCTTTAAGACTGAAACAAAATCAGTAAAAGCCACAACCACCAAGTCATAACTACCACTACTATAATTTTCTAAAATCATTTTAGAAACTGGTAAAATTTCTTCTAAGGTGCTAGCCATTTCCGCTTTTTCAAAAACTGCTACTAAATTTTTCTGATAACGATTTAATAATAAAGCTCCTTTTTTCCCAACCACTATCCACTCTTCTTGAATCTCACCCCCCAAAGAAACTTTAAGTTTATTAATGTAATCAACAGTTTTGCTAACTATTTGAGCGTTAAACCCACCACACAATCCCCGATTACTAGAAAATAAAACCACCCCAATTTTTTTAATCTCTTTTCTTTTATTCAAAAGCGGATGCTGTTGACGGTCAATCTTATCAACAATACTCTCTAAAATATGCCCAGCCGTTGTAACATAATTTCGCGATAAGCTAACCGCCCGAATCGCTTTACGCATTTTAGCGGCTGCCACCATTTCCATCGTTTTGGTAATTTTCTTGATGTTCTTGATAGACTTAATGCGAGTTTTAATAATTTTAACTGAAACTGCCATAATTTATCTAATTAAGTAATCTAAGCCTTCTTTGTAATTATTAATCGCTTTTTTAAGCTCTTCTTCAATTTCGGATTTTAGTTCTTTTTCGGTTTTGATTCGCTCCAATAATTTTTCGTGACTGGTTGCACAATACTTTAAAAGCCCTTTTTCAAAATCCCTAATGCTCTCCACGGGCACATTATCTAAATACCCATTAATTGCAGCATACAAAATTACTGCTTGTTGTTCTACTAATAATGGCTGGTATTGATCTTGCTTTAAAACTTCAGTTAATCTTTGACCTCGGTTAATTTGCTTTTGGGTTTCAGCATCCAAATCCGATCCAAATTGGCTAAAAGCCGCCAATTCACGATATTGAGCCATTTCTAATTTCAGTTTTCCCGACACCTGCTTCATCGCTTTAATTTGAGCATCCGAGCCCACTCGCGAAACCGACAATCCCGTATTAATGGCAGGACGGACACCTTGAAAAAACAAATCATTTTCTAAAAAAATCTGCCCATCAGTAATAGAAATAACATTGGTGGGAATGTAAGCTGTAATATCACCGGCTTGGGTTTCAATAATTGGTAAAGCCGTTAAGGTTCCTCCGCCATAATTTTTATTCAAACAAGCCGCTCTTTCTAAAAGCCGAGAGTGTAAATAAAAAATATCTCCAGGGTAGGCTTCTCGCCCAGGTGGCCTTCTTAATAATAAAGATACTTCGCGATAAGCCACCGCGTGTTTAGACAAATCATCATAAACCACTAAAACATCCTTGCCTTGATCCATAAAATATTCCCCGGCTAAAACTACAATCGTATAATCCATCGCCCCATTTTCTTGTAATTCTTTAACCACTTGAGCCACCTTAGATTCTTTTTGTCCTATGGCCACATAAATACAAACTACATTTTGTCTTTTTTGGTTAATAATGGTATCAATAGCAATAGCAGTTTTACCGCTCTTGCGGTCACCAATAATTAATTCTCTTTGACCTCTGCCAATTGGAATCATTGCGTCTATAGCTTTCAAGCCAGTCTGCAATGGCCGATTAACTCGTTCTCTAGTAATCACTCGAGGAGCAATTTTTTCTAAAGGATAAAACTTTTCAGCTTTAATTTCCCCTTTTTCGTCTAATGGCTTACCCAAAGGATTAACTACGCGCCCAATGATTTTTTCACTAACTGGCACCTCTAAAATTCGCCCAGTACTTTTAACAACTTGACCCTCTTTAATCTGGCTACAATCTCCCATCACCATTACCCCCACAGTATCTTCTTCTAAGTTCAAAGCCACGCCAAAAATACCCTCGCCAAAATCCAAAATCTCAGCCATCATGCAATCGGTTAGGCCACTCACTTTGGCCACCCCATCTCCAACCTCAATCACTTGACCAACTTTTTCCATCTGGCTCTCCCCCGCAAAAGCCTGAATTTGCTTTTTTAATGTTTCAATAATAAAATCTTGATTCATAATTTTTATTACTTCAAATTGCGAAATGAGGCGAGGCAAGTATTTTCAAGGCTTCCTTGCGCCCTGTTGGCATGGTCCCGCCTCCGCCAGCAGGCGGAAGGCGGGCAACGGGAGCGAGAGCTGAGCGAGTTCTGC
>JAPLWD010000125.1 GCA_026396775.1 Candidatus Gribaldobacteria bacterium | reverse complement strand
TACTAAATTTATCTAATTTATAGTATAAATAAAACGCCATAAATAACTTATGGCGTTTTATTCTATTGGCGGGGCCGACGAGATTCGGACTCGCGATCTCCTCCGTGACAGTGAGGCTCTTTAAGCCAGGCTAAGCTACGACCCCAAAGAATAACTAAAAATTTGAAACTTATTATACTTTTTTGTTAAGCTAAAGTCTACTATTAATTTTAATTAATAATGGGCGATAGAGGACTTGAACCCCTGACCCTCTGCGTGTAAAGCAGATGCTCTAACCAACTGAGCTAATCGCCCTCAAAATTTACTTCGTAAATTTTGACTCCAAGGCCACAATAAGTTTTATCTCCAGCCGAGAAGCTACAATTATCAAAATGAATAAGAAATTTGACTCCGAATCAAAGTAAAAACCATGACAAAAAGCGCAACCGTTTCGGTGATACCCAAAACTGCCAAATAATTTCCAAACCCTTTACCGGTTTCACCCATCGCATCGCAGGCACAAGCCGCACATTTTCCCTGATAATAAGCTGAAAGACCGATGGCTAATCCAGAAAATGCACCAATACCCCAGAGATAATGCCCCTTACTAGCGAGTTCAAACATTTTCGTCATTACAATATTGCCGTAAATTGTCTGAGTTAAAGGCGCGCCAACCAAGGCGACCAACAAAAATGAGGCACTTTTATTCTGTCCGAAATTTTTCTTCCAGGCACCAATCGCCGCCATTCCAGCAACTCCTGCTCCGGCAGCAGAACCACAGGCAGATAAAGCTAAAACTAAAATTAATCCTAAATCCTTAAACTGAGATGTAATTCCTGCATCCATATTCTCCC
Organism: Candidatus Gribaldobacteria bacterium; assembly: GCA_026396775.1. Taxonomy (GTDB): domain Bacteria; phylum Patescibacteriota; class Minisyncoccia; order Minisyncoccales; family CG1-02-41-26; genus JAPLWD01. The sequence continues at coordinate 1,188 of JAPLWD010000125.1, read as the reverse complement.
CCTATTCTTTCCCACCAAAAGGTTTATAATTAAAACCGTTCCAAGTTACCCCAGCATGGCCACAAAATTCTAATACATTAAGTCTAACCCCATGCACTAAAACTGACATCGGCCCTATAATAATATTTAGCGCGTGCCCAAATACAACCACCAACGCAGCCACAATTATCGTTAAAAAATCACCTTTTTTAATTATCCCGGCAGCCATAGCATTAAAAGCATCGGCAATCGCTACCCCGGCTAGGCCCACGGCAAAAAGACGGATATAAGAAACTACGTCCGTAAAATTATTTACTAAACTTAAAGCGATCGTACCTAACCCTGACCCAATCGTTTTAAATATATTTCTTTGCGGACTCGTAAAAAACAAAACTAAAACCAGACCCACAACAAGTAATCCATTTCCAAATGACGGAAAATTTTCACCAAGAATCAAATTTTTTGCCAGCAAGAATACTGACCAAATAACACAAATCCAACCCAGCTCCGCTAGTGCTTCTAATGCCGGAGCTTTAAGTATGGCCCTCCAACCATGGGCTAAAGATAGATGCACTGCGCCAATCAAAAAACACAGCCCTTGAATAAAGGTGGTGTTCGTCAACGCCGGAACTAAAGGCTTTATCCCAAGATTTAATAACCAGGCCTGTCCAAAAAATGTACCCGTCAAGATCCCCCATATGATAGCGCAGAAACTTAAGATGTAAAAGAGAAAAAATACGCTTTGATCTTTCATCTTACTTTCGAATTTCTTGTGCAACCAAAAATTAAGCAAAAAATAAACCAACCCATAACCGGCATCTCCAATAAGCATGCCAAAAAAAAGACTAAAAAAAATGATAAACAAAGGGCTGATATCCAACTCGCGGTATCCCGGGATAAGTTCCAAAAGCTTGAGCAGAGGCTGAATAAATGAAATCCAGGCAGGATTGCGCAAGAGAGTAGGAACCTGGTCGTCCTCTTGAGGAACGACCGTAAAAATCCCCCAACCTCTTTGTTTAGCTTCTCTAATCAATGTTCCCTCAACGTCAACCGGAACATACCCCTTCAAATACACCAACTGTTCAGCCTGGCCCATTCCTTGCAATGCTTCAAAATATTTTTTTTGCTGCGTTAAGGATTTTTTTTCGGCAAAGAGTTCAACCTGATAACCAAAATACTCACTAATCTGATTTTTTAAATTTAGGATTG
>JAPLWD010000113.1 GCA_026396775.1 Candidatus Gribaldobacteria bacterium | reverse complement strand
GCCGTGTTGCTTAAACTAACGCCTAAATTATTCAAAAGATCTTGCAAACCTAAATTATCTTGAGCTTCAGTAAGAACCGGAGACTTGCCCAACACATAATTTAAAACGCATTTCTTTTCACAAAAATTAACTTCGCTCACCCAGGCTTCGCCAAAAGCAGTCTCATTTTCCTTTTGAATGGTGTCACCCATCAAAGCAGCTAAAGCTTTACTATTACCCATTATTGTGCCAATGATATTAGTGTCAATTGATTGCATCGCCATTTTCACAATGGTTTCCATTTCTTCAACCGTTACCTTAAACCCGCCGGTTTTAAAAGCCGAAGACAAACAGCGTTGAAAAATACCTTGCAATTCACTCAGCGACATTTGCAAAATCACCGCTGTAAAATTAGCATTGCTGGCCGTGCGTTCCACCTCCCGATTATGTTGAATGGTGGCTGAAGGTATTATCCCCCCTAGGCCCGTTCCATCAGAAATAGCGTAATAACCAGTCTGGTCAAAATATTTCTTGGGATTTTGAGCTTGCACTGGCTTGCCTTGACCCAAAGCCAAATTCAAAAAAGTTTTCCAATAGCCCGCCCACTTACCAAAAGAGGCCAAAGATTTTTTATCCTGCGAATCTTGATAGGCTTGCAAAGGAATTTGCTTGTCGGGCGTGGCTGATTGCAAAAAGTCTGGGGTTTCTATTTTCACCTCGCAACCCTGCGCGATTAAGTCTTGCTGTTGCGATCTAAAATCGGTTTCAAAGGATCCTTCGGCATTTCTGATGTAAAATTCGCTGGCATTATTTTCTAAAGTTTTTCTTAAAAAGTCTAAGCGAGTTAAGGCAAATTTAGAAGTTTGCTGGCGAATATTTTTAACTAATGGAACAGCCGTGTCGGGCACTGGGGTGGGAGGGTCTGCAAATGGTGGTTTTAATTCTTCTGCTCCACCCAGCAAAGTTTGTAGTTTGGTTCTTAATTCTACCAATAAAGCCAAATTACAGCCCTCGCTGGCCTTGGTTGTTTTATCTAAACAGCTATCACAACGCGTTAAACATTCCGCCTGGTTGGTTAATTTACTAGTTTTGTTAGCCTTAATAAAAGCTTCAGCTTCATCTTTAGCCATTCCCGGCTTACATCCACCACTAGTTAAATCAATATTATAAAGGGTATTACCGCAAACACATTTTTGAGTTTCTTTTTGAATAGCTTGGGTGATTGAAACAGCTTGAACTAAAAAATCATAAGTATCATAAAACGGCTCCTCGGCCGCTAAAATTGGAACGGGATAGCCATCGTCGTCTACCAATGTAATTGGCAAACCTTTTTTATCTAATTTAGGTTGAAGCTTGCCATCCTTTTCCTCCATCTCAACAGCATAACGAGATTTTTTATTACCTTTAGCATCCGTGGTCACAGCCACTTGAGTCATTTCATCTAGAACATTTTCCGCCAAGCTTAACCCGCCAGCGTAAGTAAAAGTAGCCGAACACCCTTTAATTGGAATTTCGTCAACGGGAGTACGGTTGGCTACTGGAAATTTAACATCATATAACAATAACCCAGGGTTAACGATAACTAAAAATAAATACGAGGAAAG
>JAPLWD010000054.1 GCA_026396775.1 Candidatus Gribaldobacteria bacterium | reverse complement strand
GCCTCATTTCGTAATTTAAGATAATATGAGCCACAACCTAAGAGATGTGAAGATATATTTTTTTATGGCACTGGATTTTGAAATAATCAAAAAGGAGGCGCTGGAGGCTATTGAAAAAGCGGGGGATTTAGCCTATTTAGAAGAAACTTTTAAAAAGTATTTAGGCAAAAAAGGCAAGATTGCTGAAGCTTTTGAGAGTTTTGGCGATTTAGCTTTAGAAGAAAAAAAAGAACTGGGGATTAAAATCAATCAAATTAAAAAAGAACTAGAAAACATCTATTTTCAAAAAGAAAGAGAATTAAAAGATATTTTAATAAAACAAAAAGTAGGGCAGGGGAGTGCTGATATTTTGTTGCCTGGAATAAAACCCGAGATTGGGCACTTGCACCCGATTACCAAAGTAAAAAGAGAAGCCGAAGAGATTTTTAAATCGATGGGTTTTGAGATCGCCCAAGGGCCGGAAGTGGAAACTGAATGGTATAATTTTGATGCTTTAAATATTCCGGATTGGCACCCGGCCAGGGATATGTGGGACACGTTTTGGCTTCGCCAAAGCGAATTAAAAATGAAAAATGAAAAAATAAAAACCGAAGGAAAGCTTTTATTAAGAACACATACTAGCCCAGTGCAGATAAGATACATGGAAAAACACCAGCCACCTATTAAAATTATTGCTCCCGGGCGAGTTTTTCGATATGAAGCTACGGATGCTTCGCACGAAATGCAATTTTATCAAATTGAAGGCTTAATGGTAGCTGAAAATATTTCGGTGGCTAATTTTAAAGCGATTATTCAAGCTTTTTTTCAGAAATTTTTTGATGACAAAAATATTAAAATTAGATTGCGCCCAAGCTATTTTCCCTTTACCGAGCCTAGTTTTGAAATTGATGTATCAAAGCCCGATGGCACTTGGATGGAATTAGCTGGGGCTGGCATGGTGCACCCCAGTGTTTTGAAAGCCGGTAAAATTGATGCTAACAAGTACACAGGGTTTGCTTTTGGGATGGGCTTAGATAGATTGGCGATGATTAAATATAAAATAAATGATATTAGGCTGTTTTATCAAAACGATTTAAGGTTTTTGAATCAATTTTAAAAATTATGGATACTAAAAATACTAAAAAAATAAAAAAACTGCCAGAGGATTTTAAGATGTTAATGTGGGGGTATGATTTTGATAAAATAGATCCAGAACAAGCCAAGGAATTGATTATAATCAATACTTTAAATTATGGGAGTTGGAGGCAATGGAAATGGTTGGTTGAAAATTATGGGCTTTTAGAGTTAAAAAAGATTATAGAAAATACTCCCAAGAGTGAGTTTAGAAATTATAGGGCTTTGAGTTTGATTTCTTTAATTTTAGGCATTAAAAAAATGAAATATGAAAATAGAGGTATTAAAATCCAAGCAAAAGGAAATACTCCCGTATCTTTATAGCTTTGCAGAATTTAGGCTGGTAGGTGGCACGGCGTTAGCGTTACAGTTGGGGCATAGGACTTCGGTTGATTTTGATTTATTTACAGAAAAAGATTTACCAAAAGGGCTCGTTACTAAAGTCAAGAGAGTATTCAGGGGCAGTAAAGTATTGCAATCCATAAATCTGCCAGAACAACAAAGCCTTGCCGTAGATGGAGTTAAGATTGATTTTGTGAGTCATAAATTTCCTTTTATATTGGAGCCGTTAGTTTTTCAAAAATTAAAAATGGCTCAAATTTCAGAGATTGCTGTAATGAAAGCCTTCACCTTAAATTTTAGAGGGACTTATAAAGATTATGTGGATCTTTATTTTATACTGAAAGAGGGGTATTCGTCGCTAGGGCAAATTCTTGAAATTGGGGAGAAAAAATATGGAGATGAATTCAATTTTCGTCTTTTTTTGGAACAGTTGCTTTACATTGAAGAAACAAGGAGGACAGAAATTGAATTTTTGAGGGGAGATGTAACCGAAGAAGAAATAAAAAAATTTTTTAAGCAAGAAATAAGCCAGTTAAAATTATGAAGTTTTCGTATAATTGGATTTGTGAATATTTGCAAGGCGAAGTGCCATCGGCCAAAGAGGTGGCCGAGCTTTTGATGTTTCATAGTTTTGAGGTGGAAAGTGTGGAAAAATCTGGCGCTGATTTTGTTTTGGATATTAAGGTTTTGCCCAATAGAATCTGTGATTGCTCGAGTCATATTGGAATCGCCCGAGAAGTGGCCAGTATTGCTGGTTTGAAATTAAAAATTCTGGCCTCTGCGAAGAGTTTTGGCTTCGAGATTCCTCGCTCCGCTCGGAATGACAGTGGGATGCTTCTAAAAATTAAGAGCAAGAATTTAGCTGTGAAGATAGAAAATCCTAAAGACTGCTTAAGATACACTGGGCAAATTATTAAAAACATTAAAGTGGGGGAGTCTCCACAATGGCTTAAGGATCGGTTAATAAGCTTGGGGTTGAAGCCAATTAATAATATAGTGGATGCTACTAATTATATAATGTTAGAAACTGGCCAGCCCTTGCATGCTTTTGATTTAGATAAAATCAATGGCGGAATAATTGTAAGACGGGCTAAAAAAGGAGAAAAAATAGCGACTTTAGATAAAGAAAAAAGTGCTTTTGATTTGGATGAAAACATTTTAGTAATAGCTGACGCTCAAAAACCAATTGCCATTGCTGGCATTAAAGGTGGAGTTGAAACCGGCATTGATGAAAATACTAAAAATATAATTATTGAGGCTGCTAATTTTTACGGGCCATTGGTTAGAAAGGCTTCACAGAAATTAAAGCTAAAAACAGATGCTTCTTTAAGGTTTGAGAATTGGTTAGGCCCTGATTTAATTGACGGAGCGCAAAATCGAGCTAAAGGCCTTGTTTTAGACTTGGCGGGAGGTGAAGCAAATTTAAAGATTATTGATGCTTATCCTAAAAAGGCACTTCCAAAAAAGATTAAGCTTGATTTAGAATATGTGGCCAAGGTTTTGGGCGAAACGGTTAAAACGGCTCAAGTAATTAAGATTTTAAATTCTTTAGATTTTAAAACTAAAACCGTTGGTAATAAACTGGAGGTTGAAGTTCCATCAAGAAGGATGGATGTAAATTTGAAAGAGGATTTAATTGAAGAAATTGGCCGAATGATTGGCTATGAAAAAATAGAAGCCAAAATGCCAATTGGCGCTTTAAATATCCCTGCCACTGATAAGGTATTGATTTTAGAGGAGAAAATTAAGGATTATTTTACGGCTGCCTCTTTTAACGAAGTTATAAATTACTCTTTTGTTTCCAAGGAAGACTTAGCAACATTTAGAGTTAAGGATCCTGACTTAGTAATTGAGTTAGAAAATCCCCTAAGCCAGCTGACTCAATATTTGAGACCAGCCTTGAGTGTTAATTTATTAAAAACTGCTAATGAAAATTTAAAGTATACTAAGAAGGTTAGATTGTTTGAGGTGGGTAAAATTTATCAGCAAAATTCTGGTTCAGAGATTTTAGAAACAAAATTTTTAGGTGGGGTTATAGCTGGTAATTTAGCTAACGAAAAAGATTTCTTTGTTTTAAAAGGAGTTTTGGAGGAAATTATTTCAAGGGTTTCTAGCGAAAAAATAACTTGGGCAAAATTTTCTAAACCAGGCCAAAAAATTTATAATGAAAACAAGACAGCTATTTTAAAAATTGGGAAAGAAAAAGAAACAGTTGGAGTTTTAGGAGAAATCCACCCTTCAATCTTAGAGGCGCTAAATTTTAATGAGAATTATTGTGTGTTTGATATTGACCTAGACAAGTTGCTTAAGTTTGTAACGCTTTCAAGAACCTATCTTTCTATCGCTCAATCTCAGCCAGTAGAAAGAGATCTTTCTTTATGGGTGCCCGAGAATATTGAAACTGAAACTATTTTAGACGGTATTGAGGAAGAAGCTAACAAAATAAAAAAGGAAGATGAAAAAATTACTGTTTTTTTAGTTGGCGTTGATAAAGAAATCGCCAAAAGTGTTCAAAAAATAAATGTGGTGGTTAGGATTAACTATCAAGCTACCAATAGGGGATTGTTTTGGGAAGAAATAAAGCCTCGCTGGGATAAAATTATTACAGCTTTAGAGAGTAGGGAGGGCTGGGAGGTGCGGAAATAAATGCGGTAGGTCTTATGTTACTTATCTTAGATTGTCATTCTGAGGACACTAGTCCGAAGAATCTAGACCTAAGTTCTACAAGAGATTCTTCGCCTGCTGGCTCAGAATGACGGGGGATGTAAGGTTTTAAAAATTAAGAATTAAAAATTTTATTGTTAATATGGTAGACAAAAAAGAGACAAAAATAAAAAGCGAAAAGGCGAAAACTAGCGATTATTCAGCTAAGGATATTTATGTAATGAAGGGCTTGGAGGCTGTGCGTAAAAGGCCTGGGATGTATATTGGCTCAACTGGCCCAGACGGCTTGCATCATTTAATTTGGGAAATTGTGGATAACGGTTTAGACGAGGCTATGGGCGGATATTGCCATAAAATTGAACTTACAATTATGGAGGGCAATAAGGTAATGGTGACTGATGACGGCCGAGGTATTCCCGTAGAAACTCATCCGCAAACCGGCTTGTCTACTTTAGAAACCGTAATGACGATTTTACACGCTGGCGGTAAATTTGGTGGGGCAGCCTACAAGGTTTCGGGCGGATTACTCGGAGTGGGTGTTTCGGTGGTTTGTGCTTTAACTAAGCATATGAAAGCTGAAGTGTGTCGAGACGGCTCAAAATATGCTCAAGAATATGCCAAGGGTTTGGTGGTAACTAAAGTGAAAAAAATTGGCACTTGTGACCAAACCGGAACAACTATTTCTTTTGAACCGGATCAAGAAATTTTTAAAGATACCAATTTTAATTTAAAGCGAATTTTAAGCCATCTTCGCCAGCAGTCTTACTTAACTCCTGGGGTTCAGATTATTATTAAAGACGAAAGAGTTAAGCCTAACTTTGCTTATACTTTTTATTTTGAGGGTGGGCTCAAAGCTTATGTTAGGCATTTAATTGGAGACAACGAAACGCATCACGAAAACGCTTTTTATGTTAAGGGTGAACGAGAAGATGTTTTAGTGAATAATATTTATAATCCCGAAGGTGGCACTCATTTAACTGGTTTTCGAACCGCTTTAACTAGATGTTTAAATGATTATGCCCGTAAAAATGGCTACTTAAAAGAAAAGGATGAAAACTTGATGGGTAATGATGTGCGAGAGGGGTTGGTGGCAGCGGTTTCCGTGAAAATTAAAGACCCACAATTTGAAGGGCAAACTAAAGCTAAATTAGGCAATGTGGAAGCCAAAACCGCGGTGGAAAGCATAACAGCTGAAGCTTTAGCTGACTTTCTAGAAAAAAATCCCTCCGAGGCTCGTTCTATTTTAGATAATTGTTTATTGGCGGCTAGAGCTAGACGAGCAGCTAAAGCGGCTCGAGCTACGGTGTTAAGAAAAGGCGTGTTAGATGGTATGACTTTGCCTGGCAAGCTAGCTGATTGCTCAAACAAAGCAGCCAGCGACTCCGAAATCTACATTGTGGAAGGCGATTCGGCCGGAGGATGCTTCTTCGGAGAAACAAAGGTTGCCTTGGTTGATGGACGAGATTTATCTTTTTTTGAGCTTATTAAAGAAGAACAGATTGGTAAAAGAAATTATTGCTATACCATTAAAAAAGATGGATTTATTGGGGTTGGCGAAATTAAAAATGTTAGACGAACAAAACAACAAGTAGAAGTGATTAAAATTGTTTTAGACAATAATGAGGAAATTATTTGCACTCCAGATCATAAGTTTATGATGAGAAACGGAGAATACAAACAAGCTAAAGAGATTTCCAAAAAAGACTCTTTGATGCCATTACATCAGAGAATTGCCAAAAAAGGTGGCTTGATTACGATTGACGGTTACGAAATGACATTTTGCCCAAAGACTCATAAGTGGATTTTTACTCATCTTTTAGCTGATAGATATAATTTAGACAAAAAGGTTTACCAAAAACAGAGCAATTCTGTTATTCATCATAAAGATTATAATAAATTAAATAATAATCCAGACAATCTTTGCAGAATGGAAAAAATGGAACATTTAATTTTTCATGCTACATTGGGGCGAGAAAATTTATCAAAACCAGAAATACTGGCTAAGATAAGGCAAACTCATCAATCAAAAGAATACCGGGAAAAAATTAGTCGGATAATGTTGGAGCCAGCAATGCGGAAGATGTTGAGCGAACGGGCGAAAAAGCAATGGGAAAGTGAAGAGTATAAGAGTTTTATGGTTGAAAAGTTTTTGTCTTTCTATAACTCAAACGATGAGTATCGCAAAAAGAATAATGAAAATTTAAACAATCAGCAAAAAAGGTATTGGGGAAATTTAGAGAACAGGAAAATCCAATCAGAAAAGGTTAGAGAATATTTTAAAAATAATCCTGATAGAAAAGAAGAATTTTCTAAAATGGCTAAGGATCAGTGGGATAATTTTGAGCTTTTGCAATGGAGAAGCCAAAAAACTAAAGAGCAGTGGATAACTGAATTTAGAGCCAAAAGAAAAATGGCCTATGATAAAACTTATTTAGATAATTCCCTGAAACTACTAAAAGAAATTTTAGAAAAGACTGGTGAGATAGATTTAGCTAAGTATAAAGAGTTGAGAATAGAAAGAAGCAATAAAAATGCTTTAAAATATAGTACGGTTTTAGAAAGGTTTTTTAATAGTGATGAGATTGGGCTTTGTGAAGCTGTTAAAAACTATAACCATAAGATCAAAAGAATTGAAATGGTTAATAAGAAAGTGGATGTTTATGATTTAGAGGTTGAGGGAACCAATAATTTTGCTTTAGCTGGTGGAGTGTTTGTGCATAATTCAGCAAAGATGGCGAGGGATCGGCGGTTTCAGGCGATTTTACCGTTGCGGGGTAAGATTTTAAATGTGGAAAAAGCTCGGTTAGATAAAATGTTAGCTTCGCAAGAAGTTAAAAACTTAATTATTGCTTTGGGCACGGCGATTGCTCAAGATTTTGATGTAGCTAAATTAAGATATCATAAAATTATTTTAATGACTGATGCTGATGTGGACGGTTCACATATTCGAACTTTGCTTTTGACTTTATTTTACAGGCATTTTAAAGAAATAGTGGAAAAGGGCTATTTATATATCGCTCAACCACCGTTGTATAAAATTCAAGCAGGCAAACAAATGTACTATGCTTACACTGATGAGGATAAAGAGGTAATTTTGAGCGAATTTAGAAAAAACAAAGCCGAAAAAGCAGCGATTAAAGAAGAAAAAAATAAAAGTGCTAAACAAGCTGAAGCCGTAGATACTTCGGAAGCGGAGGGCGAAGTATCCACTGAAGGTGGGGAAGAAGTGGTGGTGGTTGATAAAATTAGTGGAGTGTCTATTCAACGTTATAAAGGCTTGGGAGAGATGAACCCCGAACAGCTGTGGGAAACAACCATGAACCCCGAAAATCGAATTTTATTGCAAGTATCCATTGATGACGCCAAAGAAGCCGATCATATTTTTGATGTTTTAATGGGCTCGGAAGTAGCCCCGAGAAAGAAATTTATTCAGGTACACGCTAAACAAGTGAAAAATTTGGATATTTAATTTGTTTTATGAATAGATTTGAGAAAAAATATGGCATTATTGAAAATAAAGAAGTAAAGAATTTTCATGGAAGCAGAAGAATGTTTTGTGTCAAGGACAATGTTTTATATATTGCCAAACCAAATTTATCTGATTCTCACGCAGCTTGGTTTGAGAAAGAGGGCTGGATACAAAATGATAATGACGAAGAATTTTTAAGGGATAATGTAAGGGGTTTTATAGATAGCGATGGCGATGTTTATTTTTATGTTGGGTATGATTTTTGCATTAACAAAAAAGCTGAAGAGGTATTTTTCGCTCACCTAAAAGAGCTGGCTCAAAAAATGAAAATCAATCCAGATGCTAAAATTAATGGTGGGTTATTAAAACAAAAGCCTGGTAGCAAATGGCCGCCTCAAAAGTTCTACGGCAGATTGGAAGATTTAATCTTAGATTTTCAAAAATAATTGCAATGCGAAAAGCTAACAATTATGCGTTTATTGATAGTCAAAATTTAAATTTGGGGGTTTTGGCTTTGGGATGGAAATTAGATTTTGCGAGATTTAGAAGCTATTTGGATTTCCTGAACCAATTAGCAATAAAACTTGGGAGAAAAAAATGACTCCTTTCGAAGCAGTTGGGATTTATCCGCCCGTATAAAACAAAAAGGGGTGTCGCCCTAAGTACGAATCTTAAGGACTTTTCCCCTTCGTGATGACTTAATAATAGCATTTTTAAAAAGCGGTTGTCAAGTTTATGTATAATGCTGGATGGTAGAGATTGCTTCGTCCTTTTGCCTCCGCCAGTTGGCGGATGACTACACTCCTCGCAATAACAAGGTAACAATATATTTATTGACAAAGGTGAGGTGTGGGGGTATATTAAAAGTGATAGTTGACAAGCCCCCCGAGAGGGCTTTTTTTAAAACAAAAAGAAAGTATGGCGAATAAAATTACAAATTTCTTTAAAGAGGTAGGGGTTGAGGCCAAAAAAGTGGATTGGCCAAGCCGAGAGCAAACCATTAATTACACTATTTTAGTTATTGGTATTTCGTTAGGCGTAGCTATGATTTTAGGTATATTAGATGCTATTTTCTTTCGAGTTTTAATACGCTAAATTTTAATTATGGCAAAACAAAGAATTGAACAAGGCCGTAACTGGTATGTTTTGCATACCTATCCTGGGGAAGAGGAGGCCGTGTCTCGTAACTTAAAACAAAGAATTGATAGCTTGGGGATGGAAGATAAAATCTTCAGTGTTTTGGTGCCTAAAGAAAAAAAGATTAAAATTAAAAATGGCAAACGCAAAGTCATTGAAGAACGAATTTACCCTGGGTATGTTTTTGTGGAAATGATAGTCACGGATGATTCATGGTACGTGGCTAGAAATACCCCTAGAGTAACCGGATTTATTGGGGCAGGCACTATCCCAATTCCAGTATCAATGGAGGAAATTGATATTTTAAAGAAAAGAGTGGGCGTGGATTCGCCTCAGTATAAAATTGATGTTAGTATTGGATCTTTAGTAAAATTAACTGATGGGCCATTCAAAGATTTTGAAGGCAAGGTATCCGAAGTTGACGAAGACCGAGGCAAAATTAAAGTTTTGGTTAATATCTTTGGACGAGATACCCCCGTGGAAGTTGATTCACTGCAAATCAAAAAAATGTAATTAATTAAAACCATTTAACATAGTTAACCAATTAAAATTTAATTAGTTAATTGCTTAATGGTTGATAAGTTATGGCAAAAGAGTTAAAAATAATTGTTAAGATTAATATTAAGGCTGGCAAGGCTACTCCGGCCCCACCAATTGGCCCATCGTTGGCGCCTCACGGTATTAATATCGGTGATTTTTGTTCTAAGTTTAATGAGGCAACAAGAGCGATGGGAGAGTGCACTGTTCCGGCTGAAGTAAGAATTTACCAAGACCGTTCGTTTGAATTTAAGCTCAAAACCCCTTTAACTTCAGAGTTGATTAAAAAGATTTTAGGCATTCCCAAGGGATCAGGCGAACCAAATAAAAAGAAAGTGGGCAAAATTACCCAAGCTCAATTGCGCGAAATTGCCGAAAAGAAACTGCCCGATTTAAACACTAAAGACATTGATCGAGCCATTAAAATTGTAGCTGGAACCGCTAAAAATATGGGGGTTAGTGTTGAATAATCCAAGCCAAGATTGACTTCTATTTTGAAAAAGATAAGATGAAAAAACAATAACTTAGCTATTGTTTTTTCTTTTCTTATTGCTGTATGGAAGGAGGGCTATATGTTCTTTGAAAATATCAGACTAGCACAAAAGTTCAAAATACCAAAATGGGGCACTTGGTATATCAAGATTAGCCCCACCACAACCCAAAATGGTCGGCTTTGTAACGCAAAAAAAGCCGATGACGAAGAACTCACTTATATCTCATTATTTGAGTTTGTTCGTCTGTGGGTGGATCAAAAATAGATTCCGGTTAAAACGTCATTTCGATGTGGCCTTAACTGGAATTTTATTTTAGCCCAGAATATTTTTTTAGTTAGACTTGCTTCTAGAAATTTGCTATATTTAGAGATAATAAATAAACCTATATGCGACCAACCAAAGAACAATACTATTTGAATATAGCCAAAGAAATTGCACAACGCTCAACTTGTTTTCGCACTAGACTGGGAGCAATTATCGTTAAAGATGATGCTATTGTGGCGACCGGTTATAATGGAGCCCCTCGTAAAACTAAAGATTGTGAAGAAAGGGGATTTTGTTTAAGGGACAAGCTAAAGATTCCCCACGGGCAGAGATATGAGCTATGTCGAAGCGTGCATGCTGAAATGAACTGCATTATTAATTCAGCCCGAGCCGGAGTTTCTTTGTTGGGGGGCGATTTATATCTTTGGGCTCAAGATCGGGATGGCAATCCAATAGAGGCTCTGCCTTGTTTTGTGTGTAAAAAAATGATTATCAACTCGGGGATTAAAAGGTTTATTGGCTGGGGCAAAGAAAAAAATGTTAAAATTTATCAAATAGAGGATTGGGCTAAAGAGTGGCAAGATAAAGATATTATTGACGATAAAGAACAATATGGAGCCGATCAAAATTTAACCGATAAAGTTTTGAATAATGGCTGTTCTTGCTAAAAATATGGCAGTAAAAAAACAGACAGGCAAGTTTATAGTTTTTGAGGGGATTGACGGATCGGGTAAGTCAACCCAAACTAAATTGTTGGCTCAATATCTTAAAGAAAAAAACTACGCCGTGGTTAAGATTGATTTTCCTCAACACGGCCAAAAATCTTCTGGTTTGGTGGATGAGTATTTAACTGGCAAGTATGGTTCACCCGAAGAAGTGGGCCCCTATCGGGCTTCTATTTTTTACGCTTGCGATAGATATGACGCTAGTTTTCAGATTAAAAAATGGTTACAGGAAGGCAAAATAGTAATTGCCGATCGCTATTTAGCTAGCAACATTGGGCATCAGGGTGGTAAGATCAAAAATAAAGCCCAGTGGTTAAAATATGTTAAATGGCTATATAACTTAGAATACAATTTATTTGGCATTCCTAAGCCCGATATCACTATTATCTTAAAAAGCAATCCTGATTATTCTTTAAAATTATCTTGTCAAATTATTGATCAAGAAAAATTAGCTAAGCGCAAAGCCTATTTATCGGGTGACAAAAAAGACATTCACGAAACTAACGAAAACCATTTGGCTGCCGCTTTAAATTCTTATTTACGAGCTGCCCAAGAGTTTCCTAAGGATTTTAAAGTGGTTGATTGTTTGCAAAAAGAGCAGTTATTGTCGCCCTTAAAAATCAATCAAAAAATTATCAAGGTTGTTAATAAATTTTTAAAAATATGATTCCATCAGCTAAGGTTTTGGCCAAGATGATTGACCAAACCAATATCAATTTAGGTGCTACGGAAAAGGATATTAAAAAAACCTGCGCTCTGGCCAAAAAATATGGCTTTAGAGGAGTTTGTGTTAACCCAGAATGGGTTAAATTAGTTGCAATCGAGCTTAAGGGCACGGAAACCAAGGTGGTAGTTTTAATTGATCCTCCAATGGGTTTAAGCCCACATTTTAAAAGAGTGGAATTGTGCCAAAAGGCTAAAAAAGACGGAGCCGATGATTTAGACGTGGTAATTAATGTGATTGATGTTAAATATGAAAGATACGAGGATATTTTGGAAGACTTAACTGAAATTTGTAAAATTGCTCCCACTAAGGTTATTATTGGATCTGGTTATTTAACGGATGATGAAATTGTTAAAGTAGCTGAACTAGTTAAAAAGGCAGGAGCTTTTTGTGTTAAAACCGCCACCGATAAAGATCCTTTAGAACACATTGAAATGAAAGAAAAGGCTCGTCATTTAGTTTTAATGAAGCAGGGCGCTCCTGGATTGAAAATTAAAGCTTCGGGTAAAATTAAAACTTTGAAAGATGCCTTATTAATGATTGAAACAGGGGCTGATATAATTGGCACTAGTAGTGGAGTGGAAATGCTAAAAGCTTTGAAGTCTAAAAAGCCAATCCGAAAATAACGCAGAGTGTCACCCTGAGCGAAGCGAAGGGTCTCGACCTCGAGACGCTCGGAATGACAGGGGTATGTTTTCAAAAAAATTAGAACAATAAGATTTTTATGAAATATAAAACGACTGTTGGATTAGAAATACATATTGAGCTGAATACCAAATCTAAAATGTTTTGTGGTTGTTTGAATGATTCGGAGGAAAAACAGCCTAACAAAAATGTTTGCGGGGTTTGCCTTGGGCACCCTGGAATGTTGCCGGTTATTAACGAGAAGGCAGTTGAAAAGGTTATTAAAGCAGATTTAGCCTTGGGTTGTGATATAGCCACCGAGAGTTTTTTTGAACGCAAGAATTATTTTTACCCAGACTTACCCAAGGGCTATCAGATATCACAATATCAAGCGCCGTTGTGTCGCGAAGGATTTTTAGAACTTTCGGGAGTGGGCAAAAAAATTAGAATTGAACGGATTCACTTAGAAGAAGACACAGGTAGTTTGGCTCATCCTGACAAAGCTAATTATTCTTTGATAAACTTTAACCGATCCAGTGTGCCCTTAATGGAACTAGTCACCCAACCCGATTTGGAATCAGCCACTGAAGCTAGGGAATTCGCGAAGGAACTCCAGCTGATTTTGCGTTACCTTGATGTGTCGGGGGCGAATATGGAAAAAGGCGAAATGCGAGTAGAGGTGAATATTTCTTTAAGGCCTGAAAATCAAAAAGAATTTGGGACTAAAGTTGAAATTAAAAATTTAAACTCTATTCGATCGGTGGAAAAATCCATTGAGTTTGAAATCAAACGGCAAGCTGAAATTTTAGAAAAGGGCGAAAAAGTTGTGCAAGAAACCCGAGGCTGGCACGATGCCAAAGAAATCACTTTTAGCCAGAGAAGCAAAGAGGAGGCACACGACTATCGTTATTTTCCTGAACCAGACTTGCCACCCCTAGAAATAAAGGCTGATTACTTAGAAGAAATTAAGGCTCATATCCCAGAACTACCTAGCCAAAAGAGGGAAAGATTTAAAAAAGAGTATGGGTTACAAGAGGAAATTTTTATTATTAAGCCAAAAACAGGTGACTTTTGGGAACAAACTGCTTCTGAACTAAGCGAATGGATAGGGTCTGAAACTGGTAAGGCAATCAAGGGTGAAGAACG
Organism: Candidatus Gribaldobacteria bacterium; assembly: GCA_026396775.1. Classification (GTDB taxonomy): domain Bacteria; phylum Patescibacteriota; class Minisyncoccia; order Minisyncoccales; family CG1-02-41-26; genus JAPLWD01. The sequence continues at coordinate 3,199 of JAPLWD010000054.1, read as the reverse complement.
CAAAAGGGTTATTGATTTAGTTACCAATTATTCAGTTGAACTTCAGGGCGTAATAAGAAGTGTTTTAAATATGGAAATGGAGGATCTCATTTTAGCTGAAAAGTTCAACATAACGGCTGAGGATTTTGCTGAATTTATAAAAATGATTTATTTAGGGCAGATTTCATCGAAGATAGCCAAGATGGTTTTGATTGAAATGGTTAAAACCGGGCAAGACCCATCTGATATTATAGAAGCGAATGGCTGGCAAATGGTTTCGGATGAAGGCGAAATTGAAAAAGCCGTGGCCGAAGTAATCAGTGCTAATGCCAAGGCGGCTGAAGATTTTAAAAATGGCAAACAAGCTTCTTTTCAGTTTTTACTAGGCCAAGTAATGGCTAAAACTCACGGCAAAGCCAAACCCGAACTAGCCAGCCAAATTTTGAAAAAACAATTGAGTTAATTTATGCCAGAAAAAATTTCTTTGGGGGATAAACCTAAACCAACAAGCTTAGAAGAAGAGCTGGTTTTTTTGGATTCAAACTATGATGAATTTAGTAAGAAAGCGGATTTTAATCCATACGAACAGCTTGATTCAATCAAAAAAATGCCCTTGGTCGATAAAAAAAACGAATTACCTGAATATAAAAAGCAATTAAATGAGCAGAAGGAGGGGATTGCGGAGTTGCAAATGGAATTAGAGAGAAAAATAAATAGTAATTTTAAAGCGCCCGTTGAAGATCTGGTTAAGATAGCAAAAGAATATCAAGAAAAATTTAAGCTCGCTGGGTACCAAGTGGCAGCAATTAAGGATGCTCTGAGAACTTATTTAGAAAGAAGAAACAAAGTTGAAGATTTAGTAAGTAAATATAAAGATGCTCAACTTTTTGAGTTTTTATTTGGCGTTAAGCCCAAAGGAAAAATTATAGTTCAAAGAGGGCCAATGTCTTTAACTTTTAGGTGCCAGAATAATGTCGATTTTGCTGTGGCTTTTCATGGAGGTCATTACAGCCAAGCTTCCCAAGAAATGTTGCAGCATATTAAAAGCGTTGCTGGATGTCTTGTGGAGGGAATTAAAAAATTAAAAGATTTTGACAACTTAATTATTTTGGAAAAAGATGCCGCTAATGAAACAATAACTATTCACGAAGCACAACATACCATCAACCACTTAGACTTATGGGGCGAGATAAATCGGAGGATGACAGAGGGCGCATTATTAGAAGAATTTGAAGAAACTGATGTTACTAACGATAAAGTGGAAATTTTAAAAAAAGTTTGGCTTTCATTTATTGAAGAGGAACATCTTTGGGACAAGCTAAGAGATGAAATTATTTGTTATTATAAAGACGGAAGCCGTGATGTTAATTCTATTTATGAAACTTTAATCAAACCGAAATCTTTAGGGGGAATTTACGATTATATGGCTAGACAAAAACAAAAAAAAGAGAAAGACTTGTTGAATAAACTGGGAGTTAATGAATCCAACGAAAACTCCGATGATTCAAAAGAAAAAAAGGCTTTATTAAATTTGGCAACAGTTTTAGTGCTTGAAAATGACTACTCAAGGGTTATTCGCAAAGCCCTAGAGAGTCTATATCAGCTTGATTACTTTTTTAATGATAGAGATAAGGCTATTAACCTTCTATTAGTTGAGCCTTTATTAAAATGGGAAAAAGTAGTTGACAGAATAGTTAATCAAAAAGTTAAAAAATAAAAATGAGTAATTTTAAATTAGAGTCAACTCAAAAATTATATGCGTGGATGGCAGAAGAGGGGAGAGACGCTAGGTTTTCAGTGCCGGCCTTTAATATCCGAATGCTCACCCAAGAAACCGCCAAAGCCATTTTTAGGGCCGCCCGCAAGGAAAAATGCGGAACTTTTATTATTGAAATTGCCCGATCTGAAATGGGGTACACTACTCAAACTCCCCAAAGCTTTGCTAGTGATATTAAAATGGCGGCCGAACAGGAAAAATGGGATGGCCCAATTTTTTTGCAGGGAGATCATTATTCTTTAAAAAATAATACTCCAGCCGAAAATCAAACTTTAGAGCAGTTGGTCATTGACTCAATCCAAGCTGGCTTTTACAATATTGATATTGATTGTTCAAAGTTAGTAGATTTAAGTCAACCTTCTATTGCAAAACAACAAGCTGGTAATACAGAGAAAACCATTCAGTTGATTAAACTAATCAGACAGCATCAGCCTGATGGAATTAAAATTGCAGTTGGAGGCGAAGTTGATAAAATAGGTGGGCAAGATACCACCACAGAAGAGCTAGAAACGTTTCTAACTGTTTTAAACCAAGAGATTCTCGCTGTAGAGGGTTTAAGTGGAATTGCCAAGGTGGCTTGTCAAATGGGCACTACTCATGGAGGCATCGTTTTAGCTAATGGGGATATGGCGCCAGTACAAATTGATTTTGCACAGCTAGCTAAGCTATCTCAAGTGGCTCAAAAGTATGGGCTGGCAGGCGTAGTACAACATGGTGCTTCCACCTTACCCAATGAATATTTTACTCAATTTCCGAATAGCGGGGTTTGCGAAGTGCATCTATCAACTGAATTTCAAAATATAGTTTTTGATCATCCAGCTTTTCCCGCTAAGTTAAAAGAAAAAATGTATCAGTGGATTGACGATAATTGCCTAAAAGAAAAGAATCAATATGAAAATAAAGAGCAATTTTACTACAGGGCTCGCAAGAAAACGATTGGAATCTTTAAGGATGAACTGAATAATCTGTCCAAGAAAAACCTATCCCAAATTAGTAAGGATTTAGAAAAGAAATTCCGATTTTTTATGCAACAACTTAAGGTCAGTAATACTCAAGGGATAATTCGTGGGATCTATAACTAATTCTTTAAAGGAGGAACAAGATGAGAGGAGAAATATGGGAAAGAATCTTTTTTGTTTTTACTGCCAGCTGTTTTATCTTAGTGAGTTGGCTGTCTAGTTTAGTAAAAATTACAGGGGGAGGTAGATAACGTGAATAGTAAAATTATTTTTATTATTGGTGTTGTGATTCTAGTTCTTTTTGTTTGTTATTTTGGTTCTTGCTGATTGGAGGGAATAATGCCAAAGAAGAAAAGAGGTTTCTTGTTTGATTTGTGGGGATTGGCTATTGTGATTATTATACTCGCTTTAGCCATCAACAAAGGGTAATATATTTTGGACGGCTTCTTGGTAGTTTTTTACCCAAAGAATCCGTCCATCTTTT
>JAPLWD010000068.1:3232-7098 GCA_026396775.1 Candidatus Gribaldobacteria bacterium | reverse complement strand
TTAGAAAAAAAAGGTATTGAAATAGTGCCTTGCTCTGGGCTTATCAGAATTAAAAGGTAAACCCCACTGTCATTGCGAGCGACTGATAAGGAGCGTGGCAATCTCGTAGTTTTATGTTGTTGAAAACTAAAATTATTTTAGGAGTTGTTTCGTTTGTTGTTTTGACAACAGCTTTTTTGGGATTGGCTTTTGGGATTTTTAATAACCAATTTCAATCAGCACCTGCCAACCTATCTGAAAATTTAATTAGCCAGCCGGTTGAGGCGAAAGCTAAAGATGTCGTAGCAATTAGTTCTAAAAATGAGGTTCTTCTGGCTAACTCAACATCAACCCAAGAGCCACAGCAAGATCAACGAATTTTACCGGATTGGAATAAAATTAAACAAGGGCTTTTAAATACCGGAGTAGATTTTTTGGAGGCGGATTTACAACAGATGAATTTTTGGTTTTATGAAAAAGGTCAGGTGGTTTGGGGGGCTCCTATTTTAAAAAGAGGCGATGTGCCTGATTGGGGGGGTACTCCCTTGGGTCTTTATCAAATTGAATCAAAAAGAGCCAAGGTTTACTCGCTGGCCGCTTATACTTGGATGCCTTTTGCGATGAAGTTTTTAGGCAAGTATTTTATCCATGGTATTCCCTATGATAATAATGGGGTAAAAGTTCCCGTAAGTGGGTATTCGGGCGGGTGTATAACCTTGGATGATCAAACAATTAAATTTGTTTTTGATAAGGCCGAGGTTAAAATGCCGATTTTAGTGCTTGATAATTTAAATGACAACTATCAGTATCCTTTATCCAAAGTTGATGTGCCAAGAATTTCGGCCAGCAAATATCTAGTGGCTGATATTAATTCCGGAACCGTTTTATTGGAAAAGGAGAGCCAAACAACTTTTCCGATTCACAAGCTTTCTAACTTAATGGAGGCAACTATTGTAATTGAAAACAATAATTTAAATCAAAATATTTTAATCACAAAGGATATGGTTGCTGATCAGAATGAAAAAAGCGTTGCTAGGTTAGGAAACAATATGTCGGTGGTGTCTTTGTTGTACCCTTTGCTGGTTGAATCTTCAGCTAATGCCTCGCAAGCTTTGGGTTCTTTATGGGGAAAAATTTCAACTGTTAATTTAATGAATGAAAAGGCGAAAATAATTATGATGCCTCAAACTAAGTTTGTGGATATTGCAGGGGTTTCACTAGAGAATGTTTCAACGCCCCAAGATTTATTTTATTTGATAAGATATGTTTCTCAAACTAGGCCAGCTCTATTAAAAATTAGTAAATCAATGTGGGTTAGAACTTTTGGCCCTCGGCCCTTTGATTTTAGCGAGCTCACTCAACAAAATAATTTTTCTAGCCAAGCTAATTTTGTGGGTGGCAAAACTACTAAAGATGAAGCGGGCGAATCAGGGATGTTTGTTTTTAATTTTAAACTAAGCAATAATACTACTAGACGAGTAGCTGTTATTATAGCTCAATCAAATGATTTAAAAACTGATTTGGATGCTCTATATCAGTGGACTAAAAATAATTTTTTCAACTAGTGAGATGATTAAAAAACAAACCAACCCTATACCTCTTAACTATTGGAAAATTTTTGGTTTTGAGGCTTTAATGTTTGCCGTCACCCTAGCTTTAGGTATTTTGGCTGGTGGGAGATTAAAGTTTTTGGTTGCATCTAAAACTATCAGTTTATCGCCAATCTCCATTTGGCAACTTTTCTTTTCTTTTATTTTGGGCACTTTAGCTTTGCTTTTTGTGGTTTATTTTTTTAAGTTTAAAAAACCTAAGAAAATCTTTTTTAAATTAATTTTGTGGGGCACAGTTATTTTTGGTAATTTATTTTTTTGGAGCTTGTGGTTACCAGATATTTTTACTTTACTTTTATTAGTGTTTTTAATTTGGGCTTTGAAAAAACAGCCCTTTGTGTGGGTTTTTAACTTGGCGATTATGTTGGCTTGTGCTGGTGTGGCGAGCGCTTTAGGAATTCAATTAGCGCCAATTTGGGTTTGTGTAATGATGTTGATCTTTGCTGTTTATGACTTTGTGGCTGTTTATATTACCAAGCATATGGTGAAGATGGCCAAAGAAATGATTGATCAAGAAGCTGTGATGGGTTTCGTGATACCCAAAACGGCTCACGAATTTACTAGCCCTATTACTGAAATTAAAACCGAGGGCAAGTTTATGGTTTTGGGGGGTGGAGATGTGGTTTTTCCGTTAATTTTAGTGGTGGCTTGTTTAAGCGTTAATTTGTGGACCAGCTTAATTGTGGCCGGAGCTTCACTTGTGGGACTTTTGTTTATTTTTTTAATTTTTGCCACTCAAAAAACTCGACGCCCCCTACCCGCTTTGCCCCCCATTGCCTTAGCCTCGGTTTTAGGTTATTTACTTACCACCCTCTGGTGGTAAAAAGTAACCAAAATGTTGACATTCAAAGCCCAGAGGCTTAGGCTATTACTGAACTAAAGTTTCTAGTTTGAGTATCTTAACAAGCCAAATTGATTTGGCTTTATATTGGAGGTATTATTATGGATCTCGTGAAAATTATCAAGGACGATAAAAAAGTTGACGACCTTACGCCTTTTCAGTTTTCTATCGGTGGCTGGTGTCTTGTAAGTGGAGGGGGCGATCCTTTTGGCGAAGCGACTCGTGATTTACCGGTAGAGGTTGGATTAGAAGGCTGTGCCGAAGCTGGTATAAAGTACGTCAGTTTCCATGACCGTGATCTTTGGGACGACGACACCTCAATAGAAAAAATTAAGCAAAAAATCGGAGAAACTATTGAGCTTGTCAAAAGATTTGGCTTATCTGTGTATAACTTCACGACAAACCTATTTTCAAATGCTTGTTTCCGTTCGGGGGCATTTTCGTCACCATTTCCGCAGGTCAGAGAAGCCGCTATTGTCAAAGCTTGTCGCGCTATGGATGTTGCAGCTTTAATGGGCGTAAAAAATATGATCTTCTGGGTGGTCGTGAAGGATCCGATGGGGCTTATGAGCAGGATACAGGTCTGGGACTAAGAAGATACATCGAAGGTATAAAAATTTGTGTGGACGATGCTCTCGAAAAAGGCTATGACTATAAAGTCACTATCGAGCCAAAAGTGTATGAGCCAAGACTTTTGGCTTCTTATGCAGGAACAGGTTCTTCGGCTACATCTGCGATCCACAAATTTTTCCCTGGAAAGAAATATAAGGGCCGTATCTTAATAGGCCCTGAATATCCACAGCATGTTGCGATGCTTGGACTTGATCCTGTGTTTGAGCTTGGTCAGTTACTTGAAGAGGAGATGCTGGCTCCATACATACATTTTGGCGGGCAGATTCCTGGAAGAATGGATTGTGATCTTCCTCCCGGAATTGGAAGCTCTTTAACTGCTGATTTTATGATCTGCAATCTTCTCCACGAACGTGAATGGAACGGTGTAGTAGAATTCGACTGCCGACCAATGAGAACGACTACAACAGCCGAAGGTATGAAGCTGTTCCTTAAACACAGTACCAATTACTGGAAGATGTTGGAGAAGAAGGTTAATATCTGCCATAGCGACCCGATAATTTCCAAAATCAAGGCGGAACTGAATCAGATAGAAAGTACTGAATTGAAGGACGTTATGTCTGCTGTCCACAAAGGCACAAATGTCGTAAAGGCAGTAAATACTTTAATAAAATCATTTGGTGATTTTGAGTATATCTCAAAAATCAACACTGATTCTATTGAAGCGCATATTTACCGAACTATTCAGATACTTACAGGCACTCACGAAGAGGGAGCTGTTATATTTGATGGAAGTCGTTGGGCTGCGTAACCAAGGATTTGGGTCAAAGGACGAGTTTCCTTTGGCCCATAGTTTTTTTAAGGAG
>JAPLWD010000068.1:0-3220 GCA_026396775.1 Candidatus Gribaldobacteria bacterium | reverse complement strand
GTACAAAATGCCACAGATGCGTAGACAAGTGCCCACTCCAGCTTTTGGTTGCCGAAGAAGGCGAATTTCCCGAGATAAAAAAAGGGGAAAAAGATGATTGCGTGGAGTGTAGTACCTGTATTGAAGAATGTGAACAAGGAGCGGTTGCCTATAAGAAAAATGAATAAAGCACGAGCGTTGAGAAACTCATTTTTTATAAGGGACGTTGTCACGACGTCCCTTAATTATTTTAATTTAGAGATTTTACCATATAGGTATTTTGGAGTTTATAGCCAAGCTTGCGATAATAGGGGCGAGCGCCAATAGCGGAGATAACCGCTATTTTTTTATACCCAAATTTTTTGGCAATTTTTTCAGCTTCAGTTATTAGTTTTTTCCCCAACCCTTTATGTTGGTTAGAATTTATGGAGGTCTTTCCCCCGTGAGTGATTTGGGTCATTTGGCCAAAAACATGAAGCTCGCGTACAATCGCACCACTATTTTCAGGAAGGAGGTTCCCTCCTTCCTGATTATGAAGGCGAAGGCGGAGAAGACCGAGAAGTTTGGTATGCTCTTTATTCTCAAAGGTTAAAAATATTTCTTGACCGCCAGAGGCTGTGTAGTTTTCACGGAATAAATAAAGTTTTTCTTTAGGGTCGTAGCGAGCTCCCACTTCGCGACAGCGAATGCATTGGCAAGTAACTCCCTGTTTGTTCATCTGGGTTACAACCATTGCTCTTAAATTTAAAATTTTACTGCCACCTTCCACAATTTCGTTGGAGGGAATATCGCGGATAATTCTTTCCACTCTGATCCAGCGAGGAATTATTTTTTTGATTTCTATTAATAGCTTGGTCAATTCTTTTTCAGAATAAGGTTTAAACTTGCCCTGCTGATAAAGATTATATAATTGAGTATTTTTAACTAAGGCTAAAGGATAAATTTTTAGAAAATCGGGTTTAAAATCTGGATTAGTAAAAATTTCTTTAAAAACCGCTAAATCTTTTTTAAGGGTTGAGCCATACAGATTGGGCATCATTTGGTAAGAAACTTTAAAGCCAGCATTTTTAAGTAAGCGGGTAGCCTCAATAATTTCTTGAACACCGTGACCTCGTTGGTTTAGATTTAAAATTTTATCATCCACGGTTTGCACGCCCAGCTCCACCTTAGTAATGCCCAATTCTCGCATCCACTTTATTTCTTGGGTATTGATATAATCTGGTCTGGTTTCCACGGCCAAACTAACCACTCGGCACTTGGCTCGTTCATTCTTGTTCTGCTCCTTCCTTAAATTCGTAATTCGTAATTCATAATTCGTAATTTTTCTCCCCCCGAATTCATTGCAGGCACGGAAGCACTCGGCGATAAACCATTCTTGATATTTTTTAGGATAATAGCTCCAAGTGCCTCCAATAATTCTGATTTCGGTTTTATCAATGGGGTGTCCAGTTTCTTTTAAAGATAAAAGCCGTGTCCAAACTTGTTGATACGGGTCAAATTTGTTTAAAATGGCTCTTTGCACAGCTGGCTCTTTAGCTAAATAACTTTTAGGAATGTTTTTTTGCGTTGGGCAAAAAATACATTTACCTGGGCAGGGATAAGGTTTAGTTAAAACTGAAACGTTAACCACGCCCGATAAAGAGCGCATCGGTCGTTTAATGAGCAATCTTTCCAGAGCAAAAAGGGAAGGTCTGCCCTTCCCACTTTTTTTAGGGAGGTTTTCGTGGTAGATTTTAAGTAAATCGGAGTTGCTAAGACAAGTTACCCGATGCTTCTTAGCCATCTGGCGCCTGAATAGATCTAAATCTTTGGAGGTTTCCATTTGAGAGCTAATCAATTCTTGGAAAATATTTTTTTTAATTTTTTTGTCGTTTAACATGGATAAAAAATACGCTCAATTTTTATTAAATAAGGTCAGGAATAATTACAATGAGATTGCAGGGGAGTTTTCTAATACTCGCCAGATTCTTTGGCCAGAAGCCAAGCCACTTTTTGATTATATTAAATCCGGTAACAAAGTTTTGGATTTAGGATGTGGCAATGGGAGATGTGTTGAAATTATCAAAGCCAAGGGTGGCGAATATACGGGAATTGATATTTCTGATAAGCTAATTGAAATCGCTAAAAAGAGATATCCTGCAGAAAACTTTCAGGTTGGGGATGCTTTAAGCTTGCCATATCCAGATAACTCTTTTGGGATTATCTATTCTATTGCTGTTTTACATCATATCCCGTCAGCTGAAATGCGAGAGAAGTTTCTGCAAGAAGCCAGCAGAGTGCTCAATCTAGGCGGATTTTTCATTCTAACCGTTTGGCAACCCAAAGACAAGCCAGAGAGGCAAATCTTTTGGCAATTTTTAATTAAAAAGATTTTGGGTTTATCTAAGTTAGATTTTCGCGATATTATTGAGCCGTGGTTTGGCCAAGCCCAAGGAGAACGATATTATCATTGTTTTACCCAAAAGGAACTAGTTAAGCTAGTTCGCAAAGCGGGGTTTGTGATCCAAGAAAGTGGCATAATTAAAAACGAAAAAGGCAACCGAAGTAATCTATATATCGTCGCTAAAAAAGTTTAGGTTAGCTCCCATAGCTCAACTGGACAGAGCGTAGCCCTCCGGAGGCTGAAATGGAAGTTCGAATCTCCCTGGGAGCACTGGTGTTATGGTTCATTAATTTGTAACTTTACAATCAAAAAGAATAGAAAGGGGTGAGAAAAATGGCTAAACAGGTGAGTACTAAAAAAGAAATTATTTCATTTAGGGATGTTAAGGAAGGAGAGGAATTCGTGAGTATGGTAACTAGTGAAAGATATCGAAAAGGAAGCCCAAGAGAGGGTTGCAACGCGCAGGCAGTTTATGAAAAGAGAGATGTTCTTATCGACGATAAGCTTGAGGTAGTAGTTGAGCGTGCCCCCGTTGAGGATTAAGGCCTAATGTTAAAAAGTAGTAATGTGGTTTTAGCGGAAGATGTTTGCAATAATTTTAGCACCACTTCTACTTCTATTGACTTGGTTATGCACTGTGGCAGTCGAGTTATAGGCATCGTTTGCTTTCTCAACCGTTCAACAACCATTGATAAAGAGATGTTAGGAATTCCCGTGATAGCGCTTGTCAGGGAGCCCATGCCCGAATGGGAGCAGGAAAACTCTGAAGTAGTAGATGATATCAAGGCTGGCAATGTAGTTTGGAAGCCCAAGGAAACGGAAAACTGGGCAAAATTAATGGCTGAAACTAAAATCGCA
>JAPLWD010000077.1 GCA_026396775.1 Candidatus Gribaldobacteria bacterium | reverse complement strand
TACAGTGCGAAAGTTTGTGTTTGCGAAAAGCCGTGTCCGACAATACTCGAGGAATTTCTACCAGGGTTGAGCCCGACTCGGGGCTTTCCATAATTAACAACAAAGAGTTACGCATATACTGTTCAAAAATTGGCCCACCAAAACCATGAGCTTGCAAGTTATACAATTTTTCAAAAATTTCCAACAGCTCGTTCACCACCAAGGTTTTGGATTCTGGAAATTCTGGATTATACTCCAACATATTTAAACCCACGGCTCGTTCAGGGTCGGCTGGATTAAAATAGATTACATCATCGGCTCGTTCGGGTGGAATAGAGGCTAAAACTTTTTCGGTTAGTTCGCCGTGTGGATCAATTAAGCAAACTCCCTCACCATTTTCAATATCCTGCTGAACTAAATTAGACAAAAAGGCGGATTTACCCACACCAGTTTGACCAATCACAACTAAATTAGACAAAAAGGCGGATTTACCCACACCCGTTTGACCAATCACATAGAAATGCCGTCTTCTGTCATCTTCCATCATCCTCACCATTCTTTCTTCACCCCGGAAAACACTTTTGCCAATTATCAAGCCGGTTTCGGGCATATTTTCGGGTGGCGGAGCTTGTTTGGCTCTAAGCCATTTAATATGCGGAGTGTGTAATTGAGCTAAAGGAAAATGAAAAATCCCAGCTAACTCGGAAGCTGAAAGTTTCATCACTTTTTTATCATCAAAAATGCGAAAAGAAAAATAATAAAAAAGTTTTTTCAGGCTTCCTCTTTTAACTTGTTTAAATTTTAAGCGATTGGTCAAAGAAGTGTTGAATTGATCAAAAGCGCTTTCTAATTCATTTAAAATTGTTTGAGCTCTTTCTTTGTTTTGAGCCGAACACAGCAACCTTAAATTAACATCAAAAATCGGCTGACTAGCTTTTTTAGCAATAGCCGCTAAAATTTCTTGCTGAATGGGAGTGACTTCTTGTTTCTTCTGAAAATCGTCTTCGGGTTTTTTTGATTTTTGGTTGCTGAAAAAATCATTTGTTTTAGTTAAAAAATTATCCGCCATTCCTGTTATAGCATCCTCTACCTTAGCCCCCTTTTGAATGGCTTGAGTAATTTTAATGGCTTTCTTTCTTAAAGATTTTTGGCTAGGGCGAATTAAAACCTGCACCGAAGCCCCTTCGCCTTCAGCGGCAATTTTAGTTAAAACACTAGTGATAGAAGCCAGTGGATCAATCCTCAATTCTTGATAAGTTTTAATAGGTAAAACCGGTGAACGTTCTAAGCGCACAGTTGAACCCAAGGCCACGCCTTCTGGGTTAAAAATATTATAATCATTAATTGGCTGGACGCTGGCTTTTGGCCAAAAACCTAAAACTTGTTTTTCCATCATTCCGGCTATTCTGCGGGGGCAAGCAAAATAAAAATTGATTTCTTCACCCACTCGGTTAACCGCAATTTCAAAAACAATGCTGGGATTCTTTAAAAACCATCTTTTAAATCTACTAAATTCTTTAACAGCATACAGCCCATAAAAAAACTGTTCAGCAGTTTTTAAATACTCTTCTAAAGTAGGTTCTTTTTCCCCAGGCTGAAGTGTAATTTGTGGCACCGAAACTAAAAACAGTTGAGCCCCCAAGCCTCGTTGTAAAAAGCCTTTGGCTTTAGCCTTGCGAGCTAAAATTAAAATAACTAGCAAAACAATTAAAACTAAGGTGGCTAAGGCCACTATATATAAAGGAATGGGGGATTGAAAATTGAGCATCATAAAAATCCCTTTTTGTCTTTGCGTAATTATTTAAGCTTAATCGCGCCTATCTGCACCAATTGATTAAAGTAAGTGTCAATTAAAGTATCGTGAAGCTCATCCAAAACAGCCGGATTATCTAAAGATTTAGCCACGCCAATCGCTTTATCTAAACCTTTT
>JAPLWD010000004.1 GCA_026396775.1 Candidatus Gribaldobacteria bacterium | reverse complement strand
ATATATTTTTGAATAATAGCATTTAAAAACCCGATATTCAATAAGACAAAATAAAAAATCTGCCCTTTGCGAGGGCAGACTTGAAATTATTTTTTCTAATTAGTGATTATTTCCAAGGGTGGAGTTACGTCATCGCTCGGCTCTACTGGCAAGGGCGGAATGGGTGAAATTTCATTTTTTATTATTTTAGGAACTTGAATGGCAGGCTTTTGGGTGGGCGAAAAAACTCGCTCCATAATAATTCCAAAAGAAGCAGTAAATTGTTCAGCAAGGATTGGGCTAGTTAAGTTACTCACTAATAACTGCGCCTCCTTAACAGTGGCATCTTTAGCTTGAGCCAAAAGTGGCTCAAAAGCCGAATATTTAAAGCCAGCCATAAATCCTAAAACCCCACATAAAAATAACAAAGCAAAGGCCAAAGCTGGCCACCTAGCACCCTCTTGAGCTTCTAGTTCGGCTTCTTGAAAAACAGCTAAGGGCTGGGGGTCAAAAAGCAATCTGATTTTATCATCAGTCGCATTATTATGAACCGAATTTTGACTAGGTTTTTTAGCTTGATAGATTAAACCATTATCTTCGGCATCATATTCCTCTTCGTCTTCTTTTTCTTCCTCCTCTATCGGTTGTTCTTCTGGTTCATCTTTTTCAGCCATTATAGCTAGTGGACCAACTTCTTCATTCATTTGAGGCTCTTCTAAAATTTCCGGCAGCTCAGGTGCTTCAACTGGCAAAGTTTCTTCTTCAGGACTTTCTATTACCTCTGCATCTTCAGATTTCAAAGCAACTAAGTGAGCTCTATAATCGCTAACTTTTTGCAAGTATTCATCTAGCCAATCCTTGGTGGTTAACCAATTGCGTCCAATTTTTTTAGCCTTCAATTTACCTTGCCTAATCCGAAAACGCAAATAATCTTGAGAATAGCCAGAATAACCAGCCCCCTCGGCTAAAGAAACATAGATATTATTTTTATCTTCGTCGCGAATGCTGGCTTGTCAAACTGTTAATAACTTGAGGCTTTTGTAATTTTATCTGTTAAAAATTGTTTGAGTTCAGTAATGTTGACTCTTTCTTGTTGCATTGTGTCTCTATCTCTTACCGTAACCGTATTTTTTTCTAGAGATTCAAAATCAATTGTTATACAATAAAGGGTGCCAATTTCATCTTGGCGTCGATATCTTTTGCCAATATTACCTGAATCATCAAACTCTACCTGAAAAACTTTCTTTAAATCATTAAATATATTTCTAGCTTTTTCGGCTAATTCTGGCTTATTCCCTAATAAAGGAAAAACAGCTGCCTTAATAGGTGCCAATCTAGCTGGAAATTTTAAAACTGTCCTAATTTCACCCTCCTTTACTTGCTCCTCATTAAAGGCTTCCGTCAAAACAGCTAGCATTGTCCGCCCAACCCCAACTGATGACTCAATAATATGAGGAATATACTTTTTTTTAGTTTTTGGATCAGCGTAATCCAAAATCACCCCCGAAAATTTACCATGCTGGCTTAGATCATAATTGCCCCGAGCATGAATGCCCTCTAGCTCTTTAAACCCAAAAGGAAAATTGTATTCAATGTCATAAGCTTCTTTGGCATAAAAAACTAAATTTTCATGCTTATGCCATTTCAAATTCTTTTCGCTGATTCCTAAGTTTAAATAATACTGCCACCTATTCTGCCTAAGTTTTTCATATTCTTCCATTTCCTGAGCAGGGGAACAAAAATACTGCATTTCCATTTGCTCAAATTCTATAGTTCTAAAAATAAATTGGCGAGCAGTTATTTCATTGCGAAAAGCCTTACCAATTTGGGCTATCCCAAAAGGAATTTTAACTCGGTTTGAATCTAAAACATTTAAATAATTAACATAAATACCTTGGCAGGTTTCACCCCGTAAATAAACTGGATCACGGCTCCAATCATCAGTAAAATTACCTAAATTAGCCTTAACTAATAAACTAAACTTTTTAACTTTTGTCCAATCATTTTTACCACAATTTGGGCATTTTATTTCACCTTTATGTTTATCAAAAAGCTGGTTTATTTCTTCTTCGGTCATTTTTTCATCAGCGAAAATATTTATTCCCTCAAGCAAATGGTCAACTCGCAAACGACCATTACATTTTTTACATTCAGTTAAAGGGTCAGCAAAACCTGATACATGCCCCGAAGCTTCCCAAATTTTGGGATGCATAAAAATGGCCGAATCAAGCCCAACAATATCTTCTCTTTCTTGCACCATCACCTTCCACCATTCTTTTTTAATATTATTAGCCAACTCAACCCCGTATGGGCCTAAATCGTAAACAGCCGAAAATCCACCATAAATCTCCGAGCTTGGAAAAACAAAACCTCGTCTTTTGCACAGTGAAATAATTTTAGTCATTAAATCCATAATCTTTTTAATCGTCAAGTTTATCAACGGTTCTGGCATTAGCTTTAACTTCAATAATATCATTGGTATTTTTATCTTGGCCTAAAAAGCTAGTTTCGTTAATTAAAACTAAATTGGCTAAATTTTTCCCCACAGGCGGAGTAACTTCAATTTGAAAAGCCAAGGTTGAAGTTGAATTTAACCCATAAAAAGCATTTACATCCCCTAAATTCCAAATAATTTCTCTTGAAGTAGAATCAAAAGTAAAACGATTAGCCGTTTCAGGAAAAATTTTGCCAGTTAAAGCCACGTAATCTGGCAATTTAGATTTAACTTTAGCGTTAGCTAAATTATTCCAAGTGTTTTTAATTTGCCAAATTACTGTAAAAGTGGTCAAAGTGCCACCCTCTAAAGGCAAGGGACCAGAATTTCCAAAAATATCTTCTTCATAATTAACTTTTTCAATAATCTCAACGCTAGAATTTACTTTAGTGGTAAAAACTTTTTCCATTCCTGATAAAGAAATTGTATCAGTTAAAACTGGATTGCCGCCAACTTGGCTGGCACCATCTTTCACCCTAATCCAAAAATCTACCTTGCCTTCCTCACCTGGATTCAAAAGACGCAAGTTTGCAACATCTTTCCAATCCCAAATAGCTGTATCATCACTTTCACCCTTACTCGCCTTATCAGACCTAAAAGAAGTCAAATCAAAAAGACTGCCCTCTAGCTTAACCACAATCGCTTCTTTTTCAATTGATTTTTTACCAATATTTTTAAAAAATATCTCATAATGCAAGTAATCTCCAGTATTAGCCGAATAACTAGGAGAACCATTAATCAATTGCGAAATAAACAAGTTAGCCGAAGCAATTTCTAAAGCTTGAGCCGTTTCTTTTAAAATTACTAATTCGCCATCCTTCACTACGCCCAATTTGGCTCGAAAGGTTTTTTGAACCCCAGCCTTTTCGGTTAACTTACCCGTGATAGAAATTCGCCCACCTTCAGCTTGAGATAAAGTGTTAATTTTCCACTCTTTTTCGTCTAAAGCTTGGGGTTGAGCTGAAACAAATTCAAAAT
>JAPLWD010000120.1 GCA_026396775.1 Candidatus Gribaldobacteria bacterium | reverse complement strand
TTAATAATTGCTGAAATTTTACTTTTAGCTTCTAAAGATCAAAAACAAGATATTAAGATCTACATCAACTCCCCAGGCGGTTCGGTCACAGCTGGCCTGGCGATTTACGATACAATGCAGTTTGTGGAATGCGATGTTTCAACCATTTGCGTAG
The DNA here is from genome assembly GCA_026396775.1 of Candidatus Gribaldobacteria bacterium. Taxonomy (GTDB): domain Bacteria; phylum Patescibacteriota; class Minisyncoccia; order Minisyncoccales; family CG1-02-41-26; genus JAPLWD01. The sequence continues at coordinate 1,763 of JAPLWD010000120.1, read as the reverse complement.
GTTTGGCTGCCTCAATGGCGGCTACTCTTTTAGCCGCTGGAGCTAAGGGCAAAAGGTTTGCTTTGCCTAATTCGGAGATTTTATTGCATCAAGTGCGAGGAGGATTTGAAGGGCAGGCGGCCGACATTTTAATTGCCAGCCAACAAATTTTGAAGCTTAAGGGACGGATTGATGAAATTTTAGTTAAGCATACCGGGCAACCAATTAAAACAATTGAAAAAGATACTGATCGGGACTTTTATCTTTCGGCTCAAGAAGCTAAAAAATATGGAGTGATTGATCAAGTTATTAAGGGAAAAGGCTAGTTGGAAAAAGTTGTGTAACCACTTTTGAAAAAGTAAGATTCAAAGGCGGTAATGCAACTTTACCATCTTTTTCGCGCTGTCGCGCATTTGGAGATTTTTGCCCCTTGGCCAAAAAGTAATTGGCGGCTAAGGGGCGAACTCTAATCTGTTTTTTAATATGGTTAATCAAAAAAGCCAACCGAAGAGTATTCCTTCTTTAATATATTTTAAAAAATATTTTTTTATTATTATCAGCGTTATTATTTTAGCGCTTTTTTTAATTCTTTTTTTACTTTCTGTGGGGAGAAATGAAAAGCTATCAGCTCAAAACAACAACGGAGCCAAAAGTTCTACTCTTCAAAATAGTCAAGAAATTTTAGCTTCTGGTTTAGCTCAAATTGTTTCTTGTGTAGGGGAAATCCAAGAAGTTAGTGATGGCAGTTTGAAAATTTTATTACTAGCTAGTAAAAATAGAATAAAAGAGGATCAAAGCATTTTAGTAAAAACTACCCGAAATACTCAATATCTGCAAATGGTTAAACCCAGGGCCAATCAAGAAGATGATTTAACAATTAAAACTAAAGAGATTAAATTTTCAGATTTAAAGGTAGGTGATCAGATTTTAGCTTTTACGGCCGATGATCTTTCTGGGAAAACAACTATTGAAGCGAGTTTGATTCAACAGGTAAAGTAATTTTATTGTAGGGCACAGTTAATACTTAATTTTATATGATTTTGAGTTATCGAAAAAAGCTTTTTGGCATTTTTTTGATTGTTTTTTCAGTTTTTTTATTGGGGGCTACTGAAACCTTAGCTTTTTCTTATTGTTATAAGCCCAATCCAGTTAGTTGCTCTCAACCTTGTGGGGTGCAAAGTTTTTCTTTAGTTTGTCCAGACAATTCTCCGCCAGCCTTTAGCCATATTGAAAACTTTACGGTTGATTTCGGGAGTTCTTGCGAAGGCTGTGGGGTGGCTGACCTTTCACAAAGCGGAAGCCATTGTTGTTCAACCGATCCTTCGAAATGTTTATTTGTTTGTAACGCTCGGTCAAATAATAACAGGATCTATTTTGGCAGTTGGCCACCAATGTGTACTGATACTTGGATTTGGGAATACGAACAATGCCAACCTACCGGAGGATATTGCTATCGCGGTTTAGTTTATACTTCAGCTCCCAACGACTGTTTTGGTAACCCTCCACCTTCTGGTTGCGTCTCTAATTGTGCTTGCACTACTGATACTTGCCTTGGCTCTACTTGTTCAAACGGTTGTGGTGGCACTTGTAACGGTACAAAAAACTGTGGTGGTTGCGTTCCTAATTGCCCTTCGGATAATACTTATTGTTCTGGCAAAGAACCCAACAACGGCTGTGGCTCTAAATGCCCAGCTGGAACTAAACCAACTTTTTGCCCCTTGCCCAGCACCTATTGTAATGGCAGTGAACCAGATAATGGTTGTGGTGCTAAATGCCAGCAAGGT
>JAPLWD010000019.1 GCA_026396775.1 Candidatus Gribaldobacteria bacterium | reverse complement strand
TCCATTACTGCCCAAAAAAATAAAGGCCTTACCCTCATTAGTCTGGACAAATTCTTCAAAACGTAAATTGGGATATTTTTCACAAAACTGACGAAAAGCTAAACGCTCTCCTTTCTCGGGATCGCCGTAAAAACAATTCCAATCATCAATCACAATAATTGTTCCCTTCTGTAAAAAATCTTTAATAAACTCTAAAACTGGAATCGTGGAAGCGTAAAGATCACAATCAATATAAATCACAGCTGCTTTTTTGGGCAATAGTTTCTGCTTAAGTTCATCCGTTAAAGACTGATCATAAAATCCCTTAACAGTAAAAAATTTATCTTCAGGCAAACCATAATGCAACATCTTCTGGGCAAATTCTTGTTCAGCAACCATCAGTTTGCCCTTAACCCAAATTTTTTGTTTATCAATTGATTGAATTTCTGGCAAACCCTCAAACGAGTCAAAGGCCACATAGGTAAAATCAAAAAGCCACCGAAAATTATCCAAAGCCTTTCTCATGGTGTTGCCACCAAAAGATCCAAACTCAAAGTAATACCCTTCAATTGGACGGTTAATGTTGCAAAAACGAGCAATACTTAAAAAAATAAAGCTTCGTTGATCTTGGCCAAATTGACTATAAACTCCCTTAACCCATCTTCTCTTGTGATAAGCCCGCAAAAATGGAATAAAAGATCGCCAACTAAAAACCCCACGAATCAGCTTCTTGCGATTTTCTGGCAACGACTCATAAAACTTTCTTAAGCGTTGTTCTATCATAATTGTCTATAAAAATTTTTCTAAATCTTTTAACCAAGCGCTTAGTGTATCCATTTCCTCATTACAAATAATCCCCTCTTTTAGTAAAGACTTATAAGCATCATATAAATTTCTCTCCAGGCTCTCTGATCGTGAAATAGAATTTAAAACCAAACCAACTACCTTCTCACAATGTTCATACATTGAAAATTCTGAAATAAGATCTTTGGTGTAATCGTGTAAATTTCTTTTTTGAACAACTGTGGCATTACTAAAACCTAACCGATAACCAAACGACCACATTATTGGTTGCGCCACCAAACTCCGCAAAATATCCGTAAACCGAAAAGTTACATAAGTTGGTAAATACATTAACGGAAATAATTCTTTTCGAAACAAGGTGTTTTGAGCATTAAACGGGCTCACGGTCCCTTTGCCCAAAACAACTGGATCTCTCTCATCAAAATAACATAAAGCGCCATTCGTGAGGCGATAAACTGCGTCCACATCAGGGTCTTCATCAGCTAAACCTTGCCAAACCCCAACTTTGCAATCCTGTTTTGATAAATATTTTTCTAGTTCAAATTCTTTTTTTATTAGATTCAAAGGTAATCCCCTAGCCCAAATTTTTTGGCTTGTGTAAAGTTGATAAATATTTATGAACCCCTTATCTTCTGCAATATAATCAAATTCCCTCTCAAATTCTGGAAATTTCCAATTGGCTTTTGGAATATTATCATCAGTATCTATGATAATTTCCGCTCCGCTTTGAATAGCCTTCAAGTAGCCCAACATTTTTCTACAGTAATGATTATAGGGTAAAACTTTAGCTAATTCATAATTAGATTTTTCTTGTTCCACAACCGACAAATAATCAACATTATCACAATGCCAATTCTCTGGTGTTTTTTTATCCCCAACTACAATGAGCTTATAATCGCTCAACTCGGAAAACTTTTTAACAGCCACCGAAGGTTCAAAAATACTTGTTATAATAATAAATTTTTTCATTTTAGTAAAATGCAATCTAATCAAAAATTGTTAGTATAATTTATTCTCTCAAAACGCCGAAAGATACCAATCCATCGTATGCCTTAACCCCTCTTCCAAGGGCATTCTAGCCTGAAACCCGAATTCTTTCAAGGCTCGAGAAGTGTCTAAGCGTCTTCTAGGCTGACCATCAGGTTTACTTGTATCCCAACGAATTTCGCCTTCAAAGTTCGCCAAACGACAAATCAAAGCCACTAGCTCTTTAATAGAAATCTCCATTTCAGACCCAAGATTAACTGGATCTGATTTATCATATTTTTCCATAGCTAAAGCAATCCCTTCTACCGCATCACCCACATATAGAAACTCTCTAGTTGCTACACCGCTTCCCCAAACTTCCACAAAATCATTCTTATTCTTTTTGGCTTCGTAAACTTTTTTGATTAAAGCAGCCATAACATGAGAAAAATCTGGATCAAAATTATCTCCCGGACCATATAAATTGACTGGCATTAAAACAATGGCATTAAAACCATATTGTTGCCGATAGGCCTGTGATTGTACTAATAAATTTTTTTTAGCCAAGCCATAAGCAGCATTGGTTTCTTCGGGGTAGCCGTTCCATAAATCATCCTCCTTAAAAGGAACAGGGGTAAACTTAGGATACATACAAATCGTTCCTAAGTTAACCATTTTAGAAACTCCTGCTTGCCTGGCCGCCTCAATCAGTTGAATGCCCATAATCGCATTGTTGTAAAAAAGCTCACCGGGAATTTTTTGATTTAAACCAATCCCGCCAACATGAGCTGCCAAGTGAACCACTATATCCATATCAACAACCGCTTTCTGGCAATTTTCCCAAAGCCTTAAATCTAAATCGGCAAAACTAGG
>JAPLWD010000097.1 GCA_026396775.1 Candidatus Gribaldobacteria bacterium | reverse complement strand
TCGGTGTCTGGCCCTTCGGGACTCGGCAAAATTTCATTGATAAAAACATTTTTTATTTCCTTTGGCGCTTGGCTAGTTGTTGCTAGGGGGCTATTGCTTGGGATGGGTTTAGTAGCTGGGGTTGAACTGGCTGGCAAAAGAGGTTCAGGATTTTTAATGAGGCATTGATTGGTGGCCTTGGGCGTTCCCCCAATAGCTTCGCTGGTGCACCATTGGCCATTAGCTCTAGCTAAAGTTTGTTTGGTTTTATTATCGCCACCCACCCAGCCAGCAAGATTATCAATTTCGTCGACTAGCTCATTTTGAGGGTTAAATAATTGAATTTTTTCGCCAGTATTTTTAAGGGCTCCTTGGTAAATTAAGTCGGCTGGAAGATCTTTAACGCTGGCGTCGCTAGATTTTTCTAAAAGAAAAAATCCCTTTGAAGGAATTGATCCGGTTAAAGAAATTTTAATTTTGTCATCAGCGGTTTTAAGTATCCAGCCACTAAGATCAAGGCTGGTTGCCCCATCATTAAAGAGTTCAAGCCACTCGTGGTTGTAAAAAGTAGTATCCCCCATCCAAGCAATCTCGTTGATGATAATAGAGGCCTTGGTTGGGCTTAGTGGTAAAAAACAAAAAATTAAAATAAAAATTATTTTTTTAGGATTGGTTGGCACCATGGATTTAATTGCGAAATGAGGCGAGGAAAGTATTTTCAAGGCGCACCTCGAGGCTTATTTGCATGGTTCCGCCAGTAGGCGGAAAATAAGCCGAGGGCTGAGCGAAGCGAGCCTGCTGGGCGAGCGAGCGTCGCCTTGAAAATACTTTCCGAGCCGACTTGCCTTTCGCAATTTAAGGTCTAAAGTAATCTGGATGGTGGTTTTAGACCCAAGTGTTCAAAAGCTAACTTGGTAGCCACTCGGCCTCGGGGCGTTAAAGCAATTAGGCCTAAACGCATTAAATAGGGTTCGTAAATATCTAAAATAGTATCTTCTTCTTCGGCTGTCGCTGACGCTAAGGTTTTTAAACCCACTGGCCCACCAGCAAATTTATGGATGAGAGCCTCTAAAATTCTCTGATCATTATTAGTTAGCCCCGATTCGTCAATTTCCACAGATTGCAGGGAATTTTGCGCACTATCTTTAGTGATAATTCCTTGCCCCCGAACTTGAGCGAAGTCACGAACCCTTCTTAAAAGATGATTGGCGACCCTAGGTGTAAAGCGAGCAGTTTTAGCAATAATAGAAAGAGCTGGGTCTTCAATTTCAACATTTAAGAGGCGACTCGAGCGAGTGAGGATTTTTTGAATATCTTCTAGAGTGTAAAAGTTTAAACCAAAAGTAGCTCCAAATCTCGACCTCAAGGGGCTAGACATAGAGGCTAATTTAGTCGTGGCTCCAATGAGAGTAAAGCGTGGCACTTTTAGTTCCATAATCCGAGCCATCGGTCCTTTGCCCAAAATTAAATTAAGCTTAAATTCCTCCATCGCGGGGTAGAGACATTCTTCAACCACTCTTGAGAGCCGATGAATCTCATCCACAAAAAGCACACTGCCTTCGGTTAGGTTAGTTAAAATAGCCGCTAAATCGCCCGATCTTTCTAGGGCTGGGCCAGAGGTAATTCTAATATCGGCTCCAATTTCTTGAGAAATTAAATAGGCTAAGGTTGTTTTGCCTAGGCCGGGGTTGCCATAGAGTAAAAGATGTTCGGGAGATTCTTTTCTTTGTTGGGCAGCCTCAATGATTACTTTCAAGTTTTGCTTGACTTTGTCTTGTCCCACATAGTTTTCCCAATCTTTAGGGCGAAGAGTTGAGTCTAGAATGTCGTCAACGGGAGCTTGGCTACCTTTTTTACCTTGATTGTTTAGGTTATTAATATTTTTTAAAAATAAGTTAGATTTTTCTAGCACAACAAAATTTCCCCAACGGTTTTAGGCTATGGGTCTTTATACTTGACAGTTTCAATATTATATGCTACAATTCTACTTGTTAGTCTGGAATTAGGAATCATTCTCTGAATGGGTAGGTTGGTTGGCGCTAGTCTATTCCCGGAGATAGATTCTGGCACAAAGATTTATTTTTGTTGTTTTCAGGCTAACCCCGTAGGGTTCCGATTTTTTTAGTTTCAGGATCCTACGGGGTTAGCTTTTGCCTCCATTTTGTGGAGGTTTTTGCTTTTTTAAGGAGTGCTTTCTCTTTGAACTTCTTCTAGAGTGGTAATGCCTTCTAAAACTTTAATTAAGCCATCTTGAAACATTGTGAGCATCCCTTTCTCTGTGGCTCTTTTCTTTAAATCAACAATAGAAGGTGATTTTAAAATAAAGTTTTCCATTTCGTCGTCTACTACAAAAAATTCAAAAATGCCAATTCGCCCTTTATATCCACTTTGATTACAACTATCACAGCCAACGGGCTTGGCAATTTTCAGGGAAGAGTTTAAGATTGGGATTTTGAGGTTGCTGGGTAAGTTTGTGAGATATTGAGAAAACAAATTTAATTCTGGATCGGTTACTAATTCCATTTTTTTACAAGTTTCGCAAACTTTACGAACTAGTCTTTGTCCGATAGCTAGGCTTAAGGCGGGGGCAATATTACTGGCTATTTCTCCCAAGGCCTGCAAGCGAGCCACAGTGCCAGCAGCATCGTTGGTATGGAGCGTGCTTAAAACCATATGGCCAGTTAAAGAAGCTTGAATAGTAATTTTAGCTGTTTGCTCGTCTCGAATTTCTCCCACTAAAATGATGTCAGGGTCTTGTCGAACAATTGCTTCTAATCCGTTGGCAAAGTCGTAACCATCTTCAATGTCAACTTGAGTTTGAGAAATTCCGGGTAAGCGATACTCAATCGGGTCTTCAATCGTAACCACCTTCAACTCGGGAGAGGCAATCGTTTTTAAAATGCCATAAAGAGTAGTTGTTTTACCCGAGCCGGTTGGCCCAGTAATTAAAATTAAGCCGTTAGGTTTTTTGATTTCATGATTAAAAACACCTAAAGCATCATCTCTAATACCTAATTCTTTTAAATCAATTACATCTCTAGCCGATAAAACTCTTAAAACTACAGCTTCGCCAAATCCAGCTGGCAGGGTGGACATTCTAATTTCAATAGTTTTGTCTCCACAAACTACTGAAAACCGTCCATCTTGAGCTTTGGCATTGATATTGAGCTTAACTTCACCCAACAATTTTAATCTGGATAGAATAACCTTATAAATTGCCAAGTCAATTAAGAGAATATCCTGCAATAGCCCATCTAAACGAAATCTTAATTTAACTTGTTTTTCTTCTGGTTCTAGGTGAACATCAGAAGCTCCTAATTCAATTGCCCCCATTAAAACTAATTCTATTAATTGAGTGGTGTCTTTAGTTAAAGAGTTTTCAAATTCTTTTTTAAAAGATGGAATGTTAATACAAGCCTTTTCCAATTGAATTAGTCTTTTAGGGTCAATTTTAACTTGGCGGGTAATTTGATCCATAGATCTTTAAGTACAAAAGAATTGCTTTTTTACTTAACTGTTTTAAACTATTAAGAAGCAAGCAAGAATGCTTTGTTGTTCTCAATTTACTCTAAGCCTTATACTATGTCAAACAAGTTAATCACAGCCTCAAACAAAGAAACTCAAAAGTTAGGTCAATTGATGGCCAAAGAAATTTTAAAACTAGACGAAGAACAGCTAGGAGCCTTTTTGATTGCGCTAAAAGGAGATTTAGGATCTGGTAAAACTACTTTTACTCAAGGGCTGGCTTTGGGTTTTGGGGTTGAAGAAAAAATTAACAGCCCCACTTTTGTGATAATGAAAAGATTTGAGCTTAAAAATTTAACATTTAAAAATCTTTACCATTTAGATTGTTATAGGATCGAAAAACCAGAAGATCTTTTAGATTTAGGTTGGAAAGAAATTATTAAGGATTCAAAAAATATTATAGTAATTGAGTGGCCCGAAAAAATCCAAAAACTTTTACCCCCAGAAATATTTACTATTAATTTTAAATTTATAAATGAAAATCAGAGGGGAGTTTCCCTCTGATGATTTATTTGCGTCTTAGTAGATGGGAGCAATAATTTTAATTGCCCCACCTTTTTTAAGTTTTGGTGCGTTGGGATCCCCGAACATTAAGAATAGGTTTATTCCTTTTGTTTGAGAACGACGTAATCCGATATAACCGGATCCGCTATTTTTATAATTAGTCTTAGAAATAATCCACCTTCCAGCTATGGCCCAGGATTTACTTAGGTCGTAACTTAGGGTTATGACTGTTTGCCAATCCCGAACTTTCTCTGTGAAATAAAATTGAGAGTCAGCCCTGGTGGTTAATCCTTTAAACCTAATGCTGACATAGGGGTTAAGAAGTTTATAGTCAACGTCTTTGTTCCTTCCGATGGTTCCACCTACTCCGAAATTATTATAATTGTCGGAGAAATGATAGCCACATCTGGTGCTGATAGCACATTGATTCTTAAATTTTTCGTAATCCCCCTTTTCAAAAGAAACTAAAAATCCGTAATCATGATCTTCGATTAAAACAGCGTATGCATTTGCCGTTTTACGAAAACTAGAACTATCTTCTTTATTGATAGCTTGCAGGGTTGCAGAAAAATAAGCGTATCTCATCAACTTTTTTTGCCAAGCCCTGCCCCAACTAGAGTCCCATGTTATTCCGTGTATTCCTGTGTCCCCATAGCCCAGCATGTTCACAAAGGTTGAATCGTTTGTGAAGGCTGTTGCCGTTGAAGATAGGTTGCCATGATAATAAGTGGCGGCCAACCACTTAGACCCAACGGTTTCCAGCGTTGTTGGGCTGTTAAGTAATATACGTTGTTTTCGTTCTGTAGCCGCCGATCAAATAAATACCCGCCAGAAACATTGCTGCTCTTGGTTGGCAGAAAAGCCCCACGAATATTGGCTGTATATTTGCCACCCCTATGAACCGTGTCTATTGTAGCGATTTGGAATTTCTCCAGACTTTTGGTGTAGTTTAAACCAAAATCAATGTCTTGAATTCTTTGTGAATAATAAAAATCACCTGGAGGAGCTACCCCAATACCTTCTTGGAAAAATGGACGATATTCACGATAATATCTTTCACCCCATACTGGGTCTAATCCCTCAATTGGTCCTTCTAGCGTCCGCCATTCAGGGAAGGCGGTTAAAGTAAGGCTATTTCTTTGAGCTGTGGCTCCGAGAGAAAAACTTGGTTTTTCTCTCTGAAATTTTTCTGCAAAAAGTTCAGAAAGAATTTTCGTTTGACGAGTTCTTCTACTATTCTTCACCCCTATTTTTTCAGAAATAGGTTTGAGTTCAACCTGCCATTCCGCCCAATTGCCAGCAGGGTTGTCGGAACCGCCATATTTCCAATAAGCTAAACGCCCATCATCCCGACTGTCAAAATTAACCCAGAAAATGAACGTGCCTTCGTGCTTTGGTAAATTTATAAGAGTCCAAGGCACTTGCATTTCTGCACACCAGCCATCCTGAGTTTTGCCAACTTTAACTACCCAGTCGCTCCATTCGGGTTTGTTAGCAACTCCTTGCGAAAAATTTGCCATTTTCGCTCCATTGGGGTTAACGGTCCACCAATCAAGGTGTCCTTCCGTTGTTTTAAAAGCATTGAAACTCCAACTTACTAGATCATCTCTAAAAAGAGCGTTATTGTCGTCCTTTGTTTCCCGGGCGACTATTTTTTCTCCTTTTTTAATGTCTTCGAGAGCGACATAGATATTGTTGTCGTCGTAACAAAGCCAAGCTCTTGTAGGGTTTTGCACGGGTTTTTTATTGTCCGCGCTAATGAACTTTGTTTCAATAAAAAAAGCTTTTTCCCAGGCAGCATCTCCTAGTTTTCCATCTATTATGGGTTTAACACCTTCTGGCAGTCTGTTCCCGGAAATCGTTTCAGCAGAAACGGTTAAAATTGAGAGGACAAAAAGCAATGTGATAGCCACCAGTTTTTTCATGATGCCTCCTTGGTCAATGTTTAGGTTTTTACAAATTATTTGTGCTAAAAGAGCCGATTGTCTAAAGGCTAATACAGAATATAATTGATGTCAAGTCGTTGCTAGGTGTAGAATTTTGCTTAGGAATCTTAGTTGGGGGAATAAAAAATAATCCCTATGGTTCTGAAATAACAGAATGATAGGGATTTTTTAACTATGATTTTATTGAGTTTACGGTATCTCAACTTGTAGGATACCGTATTTTTGTGGTTCGGAATAACCCTCTTCGCCAGCATGATACATATAGCCCCATTCTCTCTCTCCCCCATGCCACTTTCTTACATCAACATTGAATCTCAGATCCACCACCTTCCCGTGGTCTGGATGATTTATTGTTTGCCATGGCACAAAGAATTCAGCAACCCAGAAGTGGCTATCCTCTTGTATCCAGGTGGCCAGTGATTATGCTGGCCTCCAGGCAAACTGAAGGCTGTTCCGCCAGCTGGGCAAACAGCAAACCAAATTGGTTCCTTTTGGTTAGGGGGGAAAAAGCTACAGGAAATAGTGTCATATTGAAGAACTCCTGCCCAAGACTGCCTAAATTCCCCAATTTGGATTTTTCCTTTGGCTCCGGTTGAAATATAGAAGTATACGCCAGAGCTGTTGTAGGCGACTAAAACCATTGTAAGGGTAGACATCGGTTCTGCGCCATAGGGTTGTTTTAAAAAATGTTGGCTTTTTGGTTCTTTGATCTGTTTATGCCAACAAGTGTTATTCAAAAATCCACCGATCTGGGTTTTTTCTTTATCCTTTATCTGAATGATTGGGTAAATTGAATTCATTTAATGAACCTCCTTTTAGAGTATGAACCAACTTATTTAAAACGATTTGTAGCACAGGTAAACACTGCCATAAAAAAATCATTCAGTCAACATTTGTATTTTGAGAAAATGGCAGTAAAATAGAATAATAATTTGTCATTATTTGTATGCCTCAAGAAAAAAGTAAAAAACTGTTGGTGATTGATGGTAACGCTTTAATTCATCGGGCTTACTATGCCTTACCTCCCCTGAAAACTAAGGATGGTAAATTAGTCAATGCGGTGTATGGTTTTTTGTTACTTTTATTAAAAGCCATTAAAGATCTAGACCCTCAATATATTGTAGCTACTTTTGATTTAAAGGGGCCAACCTTTCGGCACGAACAGTTTAAGGCCTATAAAGCCCAAAGAGTGAAAGCGCCTGATGAGCTTTACGAACAATTAGATTATATCAAAGAAATTTTACGGGCTTTATCCATTCCCATTTATGAACAGCAAGGCTTCGAGGCGGACGATGTGATTGGCACTATTGCGGTTCAGGCTAAAAGAAAACAAGTTCTTCCCAAAATTCAAGTTGTTATTTTAAGCGGTGATTTAGATAATTTGCAATTAGTTGACGCTCAGGTTCGGGTTTATACGATGCGTAAGGGCCTTAAGGATACAGTACTTTTTGGTGAAACGGCGGTGAAAGAGAAATACGATGGTTTAATCCCAGCACAACTTTTAGACTATCGGGGCTTGAAGGGTGATCCTTCGGATAATATTCCAGGGGTGACAGGCATTGGTGAAAAAACCGCCATTGGGCTTTTAAAAGAATTTGGAACCTTAGAAAATATTTATCAGGCCATTAAAGATAACTCAGCTCAAGCGGCTAAAATTAAGCCAGGAGTTTTAGCTAAATTAAAACAATATCAAGAGCAGGCTTTTTTATCTAAACAGTTGTCAACTATCCATTGCCAAGTGCCCATTGATTTCAATCTTGAGGATTGTTTGTGGGGAAAGTACGATCCAGCTGAAGTGAAAAAGGTTTTGAGTGAATATGGATTTTATTCTTTAATTGATAAATTTTTGAAAACTTCAACTGAGGATGAAGTTAGTCAAGGCAAAAAAAGTTCTCAAGGTCAACAAATTGGTTTTAACTTTTCAATTGGAGCTAAAAAGGTTAAAATGAAAGGAGATCAGTCAGAATTATTAGAGGAAATTAAAAGGCTTCAGCAAGCAGAAATTTTATCTTCACAAATTGTTAAATTAGAAAAAAATCTTATTCCGGTGGTAGAGAAAATGCAGGCCTTGGGAATTAAAACTAGTGAAGAGTCATTAAAAAAACTATCAGATTTTTTGAGTAACGAGTTAAATACTTTAGAAAAAAAGATTTATCAAAAAGCAGGTCTAGAGTTTAATATCAATTCGCCGGCTCAAGTAAGTGAAGTATTGTTTAAAAAACTAGAAATTCCAATTACTAGCTTAAAGAAAACCCCAAAGGGAGTTATTTCCACTAGAGAGTCGGAACTTATGAAATTAAAGGGATCTCATCCAATTGTGGCTTTAATTTTAGACCATCGAGAATTGGCAAAGTTAAAAACTGGTTTTGTAGATGCTTTACCAAAAATGATTACCGAGAGTGGACGGATTCATCCGCACTTCCATCAACTGGGTACTGAAACTGGCAGGATGAGTTGTTCAAACCCTAACTTACAAAACATTCCAACTAGAGGTATCTTGGGACAGGCTATTAGAAAATGTTTTGTGGCTCAAGAAGGCTATCAGCTTTTATCGGCTGACTATTCACAGGTAGAGTTGAGAATAGCTGCTTGGCTATCGGGTGATATTAAAATGCAAAGTTTTTTTAAACAGGGATTAGATATTCATACTTTAACAGCTAGTCAAATTTTTAATTTAAAACCTCAAGAAATTACTAAAGAAAAACGCGACTTTGCTAAAACACTTAACTTCGGTATTCTCTATGGCATGGGGCCTAACTCTTTGGCTCAAAGAACAGGGGTTGACCAGAAAACCGCCAAAGGATTTATTCAAAAATATTTTGAAAATTTTTCAGGAATTGCTGAGTATGTCAAAAAAACTAAAGAACTAAGTAAAGAAAAAGGATTTAGTGAAACTTTTTTTGGCCGGAGGAGGTATTTACCCGAAATTAATTCATCAGACCAGCGGTTAAAATCTCAAGCTGAAAGAATGGCTGTAAATATGGGGCCTCAAGGAACTTCAGCCGATGCTATTAAAATGGCCATGGTTAAGCTTAATCAAGAAGGTTTACTAAACGACCAATGTCGCTTGTTGCTCCAAATTCACGACGAGCTCTTGTTTGAAATTAGTAATGACGCTTTGAAAAAAAGTGCTAAAGCTATTAAAGTCATTATGGAAAACATAATCGCTCAACATATTTTTTTGGCTGTCGATTTGAGCGCGGGTAATAATTGGGGTGAATTAAAATCTCTAACTAATGAAAACTCTTAAGTGGAAGATTGTTACTTATATTTTGCCATTATTAGTTTTTGTCTCTTTAGCTTTTTTTGGTTTTTTTCTTAATCACTATCAAGAAAATCTAAATCAAAAATTAGAACAAAAAGGGCAAGTTTTGGCTAATAGCTTAAGCTATCTCTGCCAAGTTGGATTGAATTCAGCCAATGAGGATCTTTGCTTTTCACAAATAGATAAATTTTTAAAAGATTCAGAAGTTGTGGGAGTTGGGCTTTATAATCAAGATGGCCAAGTTATAGAAGTTAAAAATGAAATAGATCTTTCACAAAAAATGCCTGAAGAAATTTTGAGAAAAATGAAAAAGGATTTTAAGGGGATAGTTTTGGGGGGGGCTGGTTCGGATAACAAAAAAGCGAAGAGTTTTTGGCAACCCATCTTAGCTAATAATCAGGCTTTAACTGGGTCGGCTTCCTCTTCGTCAGAAATATTAATGGGTTTCGCTCGAGTAGATCTTTCCTTAAATGATCTCCAGAGAGCAATTAAAGAGATTATTTATTTTGCTATTTTTTTAATTATATTAGAATTTATAATCGGTCTTTGGCTAATCACTAAATTGAGCCGAAAAATTACCATACCCCTACAAGAAATAGTACGAGGAGCTAAAATTTTTAGTCAGGGACAGCTAAATTGGAGAATCAACATTACGACTAAAGATGAATTAGGCATACTTGGGTTAACGCTTAATCAAATGGCCATTCAGTTGCAAAAATCTCAAGCCGAACTAAAAGAGCAAAATAGTATTTTAGACATCAAGGTAACAGCCAAAGATAAATCTCTAAATGGCCTAGTTAATCGGGTTGAAGATCAAAGTAAAAATAAAGTCAAAGAGCTAGAGGATAAAATCAAAGAGTTGGAAAAATTTCATCGTTTAACTATTAAAAGAGAACTTAAGATGATTGCGTTGAAAAAAGAGTTAGCAATCTTAGCTAAAAAACCTAAGAAGGGTCTCAAAAAATGAATAATATTTTGAAGGTTCCCAAACCAATTAATTTTGATTCAAAAAAAAGACTTAAGGATCTACAGGCCGATTTAGATAATTTTCGGTTTTACTTTGAAGAATTTGCCACTCCCTTGCCCCTTCCTTTTTTGATTGTTAACTCTTTGGGAGTTATTATTAATTCTAACCTAGCCTTTGAAAAGCTGGTGGGGCTTAATGAGGAAAAAATTATTGGCGAGGAAATCGAGAAGTTTTTTTCTGTAAAGGACAATTGGTCAGAATATCAAAGAAAGGTTTTTAATGGTATTGCGGTTAAGGGCGTGGAAATGAGAATTTTAACAAAGACTAAAACAATCCCAGTTAAAGTTTATCTAGAACAAAGAAAAGATCGGGAGAGTAATGTTATTGGCTGTTTTGTGGGGATTTTTGATATTACTGATTTAAAAGAGTTGTATTTAAACCTAGAGCAAAAGGTACAGGAAAGAACCAAGGAGTTGGGAGAAAAAGTAGAAGAGCTAGAAAAATTTTATAAATTATCAGTTGGCAGAGAGCTCAAGATGGTTGAGCTCAAAAAAGAACTTAGCAATTTAAGAAAGATTATTAACGACTCTTTGGTAAAGTAACTTTTATGGCAGCGCTAGCTAATCAAAACTATCCTACAGGTCCTCCTAAGCCAGTTAGAAAAAACCTTGTCCAAGATCAAGATGATTATTCAGCTGTTCCTCAAAAGAATTGTGGGGGCCTAAATAAAAAAGCCCAAGAGCTAGTGGAGTCAAAACAGGCCTTATTAAATATTCTAGAAGATGTCGAATTGGAAAGGAAATTGGCGGAAGGCGAAAGAGACCGAACTTTGGCGATTATTAAAAACTTAGCTGATGGGATTATTATTTTAGAAAAGAATGTCATTACCCTCTGCAACCCAAAAATTGAAATTTTCTTTTCGTTATTGCCTGATAATATTTTGGGTAAAAGTTTCCAAGAGTTAGTCGAAGACCAAAGGATAGGGTCTCTGTTTAGATTTTTACAAGAAAAAGGTTTAGATTTGGATCGAGTAGAGTTTCAGCCCAACGATAATTTAACTTTGGAGGTTTCAGCTCTGAACATTAAGGGTTTGGGCAAGGAAATGGGGAAGATGATTGTTTTACATGATATCACTCGAGAAAAAGCTGTAGAGCAAATGAAAACTGAATTTGTAACCATTGCTGCTCATCAATTAAGGACTCCTCTTTCTGCTATTAAATGGATTATGAATATGATGCTAGAGGGTGATTTAGGGCAGCTTTCTGATAGCCAAAAAGAATTTTTACAAAAAACCCATCAAAGCAATGAGCGGATGATTCGTTTAGTGAACGATTTATTAAATGTCACTCGAATTGAAGAGGGACGATTTTTATATGAACTAAAGCCTTACGATATTATTAAATTAACCGAAAAAGCCTTGGCTCCGCTGAAAGAATTAGCCCTTCAAAAAGGTTTGGATTTTGTTTTTGAAAAGCCTAGTAGTGTTATCCCGCCCATTTATGTTGATGAGGAAAAATTTGGCATTGTTATTCAAAATTTAGTTGATAATGCTATCAACTATACAAAACAGGGTAAAGTGCTGGTTTCAATGGCTTGGGACAAGCCGAAAGAAGAAGTTTATTTTATGGTTAAGGATAATGGTATTGGTATCCCTCCTGATCAACAGAAAAGAGTTTTTTCGCGTTTTTTCAGATCGCCCAACGCTGTTAAAACTGAAACCGAGGGGACGGGTTTGGGCTTGTTTATCGCTAAAAATATTATTGAGGCTCATCTAGGTAAAATTTGGTTTGAATCTCAAGAAGGTCATGGTGCCACCTTTTTCTTCGTTTTACCCAGAGATCCTCGTCAGAGGTAAGGGCTTGTTTTTTTAGTTCTTTAAAGTAAAATGAAATTAAATAATAGTTATGAAAAATATTTTACTTATTGAGGATGAAGAGATTATGTCGGGGCTTCTTCAAAAAAAGCTTAGCGATGTTGGCTATAAAGTAACTGTCGCTCGCGACGGAGAGGAGGGAATTAATTTACTTAAACAAGAAAAACCCGATTTGGTTTTAACCGATATTGTGATGCCAAAAAAAGATGGCTTCGAGGTTTTAGAGGCTATGAAAGCGGATCCTCAATTGAGTAACATCCCCGTTATTGTGATTTCTAATTCTGGTCAGCCGGTGGAACTAGAAAGGGTAAAGCATTTAGGAGCTCGTGATTGGTTGATTAAAACCGAGTTCGACCCGAAAGAAGTTATTGAAAAAATTAAAAAAATAATTGGTTAATAAAAAATTTCGCTCCTTCCTATGGAAAGAGCGGGAGTAAGCCAAATTTATCTTATGCGAGTTTTAATTATTGAGGACGACAAATTTTTAAGAGAGTTAATGTCAAAGAAGTTATCTAGTGAAGGCTTCGAAACAATTGAAGCAGTGGATGGTGAAAGTGGCATTAAAAAAATGAAAGAAGAAAAACCCGATATGGCGCTTTTAGATTTAATTTTACCAGGGATTGATGGGTTTGAAGTGTTAGCTAAAGTTAAGGAGGATCCAGCTACAGCCTCTATTCCAGTAGTTATTTTGTCTAACTTAGGTCAAAGAGAGGATGTGGAAAAGGGTTTGAAATTGGGGGCGACTGATTATTTAGTCAAAGCGCATTTTACGCCTAACGAGATAATCAAAAAGGTGAGGGATGTTTTGAGTAAGAAGAGCTAAGATTTGATATGCCTGAATTGCTAAAATTCGTTGTTTTATTAAAGGGCAAAATCAAGGCTTTGTTCAATTCAAAAAAAAGATTAAAGGAAAAAAGATTACGCAAATAAAAAGATTGGGTAAGAATATTATTTTAGAACTCTCTGGCGGATTATCACTTTTAATTCATCAAAAAATGACTGGCCATTTAATGTATGGGCAGTGGCAGAAGCAAGGTAAACTTTGGGTTTCCCAGCAAGAGAATGCCATTAAGGCTGACCCAATGAATCGTTTTTTACATCTAATTTTTTATTTAGATAACGGGTATCAGTTAGCCCTTTCAGACGTTCGTAAATTTGCTAAGATTGAGTTGTGGGAAACTAGTGAGTTAGCTAGCTCTAAAGTTATTTTAAGTTTGGGGCCGGATGCTTTGGATAGCAACCTCTCTTTAAGTGTTTTCCAAAAAATAATTTTAAATAAAAAGGGCAAAATTAAAGCAGTTTTAATGGATCAAAATGTCATCGCTGGCATTGGCAATATCTACGCTGATGAGATTTTATTTCAAGCCAAAGTTTTGCCGCAAAGGCCAATTGGCAGTTTGTCTGAACTAGAAATCAAGCAGATTTATCAAGCCATGCGAGCTATCCTTAAAAAAGCTGTTCAATTGAGGGGTACCTCTAGCTCGGATTACCGAGATATTAATGGCGAAAAGGGCAACTATGTTAAAATGTTAAAAGTGTATCGCCGAACCAACCAGCCCTGTTTTAACTGTCAGAATAAAATTCAGCGATCCATCATCGCTCAACGTAGCTCACACTACTGCCCTAATTGTCAAAAATAATAAGTATGATTTATTTTTTATATGGAG
>JAPLWD010000050.1:4287-13037 GCA_026396775.1 Candidatus Gribaldobacteria bacterium | reverse complement strand
TGGTTAAGGTGGATAGAATGGTAATTCATCCTAAATATCGTAAAAGGTATCAGGTAACGACTAGATATAAAGCTGATAAGGCTAGTTTAGAATGTAATGTGGGAGATAAGGTGGTTATTCAGGAGTCTCGACCGATTAGCCGGGATAAGAAATGGATTTTGTTGTCGGTTCAAAAAAACCAACAAGCAGAGGTTGAGTAGTTTTATTGATAAATTATGATTCAGTTAAAAACAATGTTAAATGTAGCCGATAACACTGGAGCCAAAATAGTTCAGTGTATCCAGCTTCCAGGAGGGACTAGAAAAAGAGTGGCCATTTTGGGCGATATTGTGGTTGGAGTAGTTAAAAAAGCTGAACCCAGAAGAGAAGTGAAACAACATACAGTTGTTAAGGTAGTAATTGTTAGGCAAAGGCAGGCCTACCGACGCAAAGATGGGTCATATATTCGTTTTAGCGAAAATGCTTGTTGTCTAGTGAATGATGAACACGAATTGAAAGGTAACAGAATTTCAGGTCCAATCCCTCGTGAATTAAGAGAAAAAGGTTTTGATAAAATTGCTACTTTAGCTGAAGAATTAGTATAATCCCCACAGGGGATAAGAATTTCTAATATGAAAATTAAGAAAGGTGACAATGTAATAGTGATTAGTGGAAAAGATAAAGGCAAAAAGGGTAAAGTCCAGAGAGGGTTTCCGGCTTTAGGTTTGTTGGTGATTGAAAAGGTAAATTTAAAGAAGGTTCATAAGAAACCTCGTAAGCAAGGCGAAAAAGGGCAAGTGGTGGAAGTGGCTGCTCCTATTAAAGCTTGTAAGGTGATGTTGATTTGCGGTAAATGTGCCAAGGTCACCCGAACAGGATATAAAATAGAAAACGACAAAAAGATTAGAATTTGTAAAAAGTGTCAGGAGTCAATTTAGTTATTTTTGATTTATGTTGAATTTACAAGAACAATATAATAAGGAAGTCGTGCCTGTCATGATGAAAAAATTTGGTAAAAAAAGCGTGATGGCCGTACCTAAGCTTAAAAAAGTGGTCATTAACTCTGGCTTTGGAAAACAGGTGGCGGCTAAAACTAATTCCGAAAGAGAAAAAATCGCCGAACAAATTGCGGAGTATTTGGGGATGATGACAGGACAGAAAGCTGTAATTCGTAAGGCTAAAAAATCGGTAGCGGCTTTTAAATTAAGAGAGGGTATGTCGGTGGGGGCTTGCGTTACTTTGAGAGGTAAAAGAATGTACGACTTTTTAGAAAAACTAATTGGAGTGGCTTTACCTAGAATTCGAGATTTTAGAGGATTATCAGCTACAGCTTTTAGCGAACAAGGAGATTTTTCGATTGGATTTAAAGAATATGTTCCCTTTCCAGAGTTGAGAGTGGAAAAAGAAAAAGGAGTTTTTGGATTAGAGGTGGTGGTTGCTAATACCGCTAAAAATAAAGCCGAGGGTGAGGAGTTATTAAGACTGTTGGGATTTCCTATTAAAAAATAATTTATGGCCAAAATATCATTAATTATTAAATCGCTTAGAAAGCCAAAATATAAAAGCCGAGTTATCAGGCGCTGTTTCAAATGTGGCAGAGTGAGAGGGTTTATCCGAGATTTTGGTTTGTGCCGAATTTGTTTTCGTGAGATGGCCAGAAGAGGCGAAATTCCTGGAGTCACAAAATCTAGTTGGTAATTATCTTGAAATCGTCTTAATAAAATAAGTTATAAAAATATGACCGACCCAATAACCGACATGTTCAATCGAATAAAGAACGCTCAAGCTGTTTTTAAAGATTCAACCGAAATGCCTTATTCAGAAGTGAAAATGCAAATTGCTGAAATTTTAAAAGAATCAGGCTTTATTGAAGATTGTAAAAAAAAGGGAGTTAAAACCCAAAAAACTATTAAGGTTGATTTTAAGTATGACAAGCATCAAGCCGCTTTTTCTGGTTATAAAAGAATTTCTAAGCCTGGGCAACGGATTTATATTTCCCATCAAGAAGTAAGACCAGTTAAAAATGGTTATGGGGTAGCAATTATTTCAACCCCAAAAGGCTTAATGTCGGATAAACAGGCCAGAAGAGCTAAAGTGGGAGGTGAGCTAATGGTTGAAGTTTGGTAAAAAAATAATTTTAATTTATGTCACGAATAGGCAAAAAACCAATTATTATTCCACAACAGGTGATAGTGGAAATTAAAGGAACAGAAGTGAAAGTGAAAGGCCCTAAGGGCGAATTAACCCAGGTTATTCCAGAGGATATTTTGATTGAGCAAAAAGACAACCAATTAACAGCCACCTGTAAAAGAACTATTAAAAGTACGCCTGCTCTTTGGGGATTATCTCGAGCCTTATTACAAAACTGTGTAGATGGAGTTTCGAAGGGTTTTGAAAGAAAACTAGAGATTATTGGAATTGGCTATAAGGCTTTCAAAGAATCGGAAAATAAACTGAAATTAGAAGTGGGTTTTTCGCACTCAGTTTTTCTAGATATACCGGAAGGGTTGACCTTGTCAGTTGAAAAGAATATCATTGTTTTGACAGGGATTGATAAACAAAAGATTGGACAGTTTGCTGCTAATATCAGAAAAGCCAAGCCACCCGAGCCATATAAAGGAAAGGGTATTCGGTATTTTGGTGAAAAGGTTAGACGAAAGGAAGGCAAGAAGGCAGGGGGTAAATAATAGAAAAAGATTATGTTAGCTAAACAGATTAAAAGAATCAGAAGACATAAAAGAGTCACAGCTAAAGTGATTGGCACGAGCCAAGTACCACGTCTTTGTGTTGCTAAGTCTAATCAATATATTTACGCTCAATTGATTGATGACGGCAACTGTTAAAAAAGAAAAAGAAACTATGACAGCAGGAGTATTTTTAGCTTATGAAGTTGGTCAATTAATTGCTAAAAAAGCCCAAGAGCACAAACTTACCCAAGTTGTTTTTGATAGAGGTGGTTATAAATATCATGGTCAAGTTAAAGCTTTAGCCCAAGGAGCCAGAGAAGGCGGGCTTAAATTCTAAATTCATTAAATTATGGACAGACAAGCACCAAAATATCAAAGAAACCAAAGGGAACAACAACAGGGTAAGCCCAAGGAAGAATTTGAGTCTAAGCTTTTAGATTTGGCTAGGGTTACTAAAGTAACAGGAGGTGGAAAGACTATGAGATTTAGGGCTGTAATTGTGGTTGGTGATAAGCGCAACCGTGTGGGTGTTGGAGTGGCTAAGGGCAGGGATGTTTCGCAGGCCGTGGAGAAAGCCACCCGGGCAGCTAAAAAGAATATTTTAGAAATTCCTTCAATTGGGGAAACTATCCCGCATGAAACTGAAGCTAAGTTTGGCCCAGCTAGAGTTTTATTGAGGCCACAAGGCAAGGGTAGAGGTTTGGTGGCGGGAGGAGTGGTGCGAGTGATTTGTCATTTGGCAGGAATTAAAGATATTTCTTCTAAATTGATGTCTCGATCACGCAACAAGCTTAATATCGCCCAAGCAACTATTTCGGCTTTAAAGAAACTCAAGAATAGAAATGTAGTTACAGATATTTCTAAAAAAGAGATTAAAGATTAAATATGCAGTTACACGAAATACAACCAGACAATAAAAATGCAAAGTCTAAACGCCGAGGCCGAGGTGGCAAGCACGGAACCTTTTCGGGTAGAGGGGTTAAGGGGCAAAAATCTAGAGCCGGCCGAAAAATGCAACCTTCAATGAGAGAAGATATTAAAAGGTTCCATAAGTTGAAGGGGTATCGCCAGATTTTAAAACCTAGCTTTACAGCTGCAGTTACCTTGGAACAATTAGAAAAAACTTTTGAAAATGGAGCTTTAGTTAATCCAGCTTCTTTATTTAAAAATAAAGTGATTCGATGCTTTAATGGCAAGATTGCGGTAGTTAAGATTTTGGCTAAAGGAAAAATTACTAAAAAATTAACAATAGAGGGTTGCAAGGTTTCAGTTGGAGCTAAGTCTTTACTAGAGACAGCAGGAGGTAAGGTTGTTATTAAATTAAAAAAATAGTTACTTAACTCTATGGTTTGGCATCAAAAACTTTTGTTTGTTTTCAAAGATAAGCAATTAAGAAACAAGATTTTGTTTGTTTTGGGAGTTTTTGTAGTTTTTCGTTTGGCCGCCAACATTCCTGTTTTGGGCGTTGATGTAGATAACTTAAAACGATTTATTGAAACAAATCAGTATTTGGGCTTAATGAACTTGTTTGTGGGTGGCACTTTAAGTAGTATGTCAATTGTGATGTTGGGGCTTGGTCCTTATATTACAGGGGTGATCATCATCCAGCTTTTAACGATGATTTTCCCAAAGTTGGAGAAGATGCAGAAAGAAGAAGGGGAGGCAGGAAAGGCAAAATTTAACCAGTATGGGCGGATGCTAACCGTGCCGTTAGCTGCTTTGCAGGGGTATGCGATGATTGCTTTGTTTAGAAGTGGCTCTAACCCTGTAATTGGGGCTTTAACGCCTTTGGAACTTGGTACAGCTATTTTAACGATTGTGGTAGGAGCTTTATTTTTAATGTGGCTAGGCGAGCTTATCACCGAAAAGGGGATTGGCAATGGTGTGTCTTTACTGATTTTTGCTGGCATTGTGGATAGAACTCCTGTAGAAATTTACCAGTTGATTGGTAAATTTCAGGCTGGAGGTTCAGGCTTTTTATTAGAGTTAGTAGGGTTTTTAGTGATGGCTTTAATTATAATCGCAGGAGTAGTTTTTATTACCGAAGCCAAACGCAACATCCCTGTGTCTTATGCTAAAAGAGTAAAGGGTAATCGGGTTTATGGGGGAGCTTCCACTTATTTGCCTATTAACATCAATCCAGCTGGAGTTATTCCGATTATTTTTGCTTTAAGTATTTTAATGTTTCCCGCTTTTATTGCTAACTTTTTATCTAGGGGTGGTAACCAGATTATTGCAGGGGTGGCAGGGGCAGTAAATAGCTTTTTGCAACCTGGAGGCTGGTCTTATGGAATAATGTATTTTATTTTGGTATTTCTTTTTACTTATTTTTATACAGCTGTTACTTTTGATCCAAAATCTATCTCTGAAAACTTACAAAAAATGGGTGGGTTTGTGCCTGGAATTCGGCCAGGCAGATCTACGGCTGAATTTTTACAAAAAATTCTGTATAGAACTTTGTTCTTAGGAGCATCTTCTTTAGGCTTAATTGCTGTGATGCCTTCTATTATTCAATATTTTACTCCGGATATTAAAGAACTGCGGTTTTTAATTGGGGGTACTTCTCTTTTAATTGTGGTGAGTGTGGTTTTAGAAACTTGGCGTCAACTTAAAGCTCAAATGGAAATGAGGGAGTATGATCGATTCTAGGTGATTTAATTTTTAATTCGCTGAACTTTGCGAGTTTGAAAATTATAGTCGCGAAATTTCGGAAAAATAGCGTGGTGCCCGGCCGCAAAGGCCTACCACTATTTTTCTTCATTTCGCTCCTTAATTTTCTAAACTCGCTCCGTATGCTAATTAAAAATTAAATCACCTAGAATTTCTTATTTAGAAATTATGGTAGAAAATAAACCAAAATTAGTTGTGGCTTTAATTGGCCCTCCGGGGTCGGGTAAGGGTACCCAAGGAATGCTTTTAGCTGAAAAGCTTGGGCTTTATTATTTTGAAACTAGCAAAATTTTAGAAGGAAAATTTAAAGAGGCCACTGATGACGAATTTGTAGAAGTTAATAGCCAAAAGTTTTTTATTAAAGATGAGCATCAGTTATGGCTAGATGGAATTTTATGTAGCCCACCGTTTGTGAGCTATTTAGTGCAAGAAAAAATTAAAGGCTTGCACCAAAAAGGAGAAAATTTGCTTTTGTCAGGTTCGCCCAGAACCCTGCATGAGGCCCAAGAAATAATGCCTTTTTTAGCGGGCTTGTATGGGGCTGGCAATATTAAAATAGTTTTCTTGGATATTTCAGCCCAAGAAACTATTTTTCGTAATTCTAATCGCCGAATTTGTGATTTGATGCGACATCCTATTCTATATAACGAGGAAACTAAAGATTTAACCAAGTGTGCTTTTGATGGCTCGGATTTAGTGAAAAGAAAAGGTTTGGATGATCCTGAAACAATTAAAATTCGCTTAACTCAATTTGAAGAAAGAACGATGCCGATTTTAAAATACTGCGAAGAGAATGGGTATAAAGTTTCAAAGGTAAATGGCGAGGGCTCGGTGGCTAAAGTTTTTGAAAGAATAATTAAAAGTTTGAGTTAAAGCAAAAGGGAGCCTAGCTCCTTTTTTAGATTATCAATAATTGAAAATTACGAAAGGCAAGACGGCTCGGTAAGTTATTTTGGTGAACCGCCTAAAAGCCCCAGCGGGCTTTTAGGCTAAACTCTCCCCCTGTTGCCCCTCGAGTACTCGGGGACCATGCCAACAGGGGTCGAATGTTCACAAAAATAACTTTCCTCGCCTCATTTCGTAATTTAAAATTCACGACTATGGCTTGGGAAAATATTACTTTTAAAACAACTGAAGAAATTGCCATTATGAAAGAGGGTGGGCGGATTTTGGCTGGTATTATGGATCAGTTAAAAGAGGCCACCAAAATTGGGGTTACTACTCAATCAATTGATGACCTTGCCGAAAAATTGATTAAAAAATATCAAGTCAAAGCGGCTTTTAAAGATCATGAGGGTTACCCAGCTGTTTCTTGTTTGTCGGTGAATAATGTAATCGTGCACTCGGTGCCTTCGGATTATATTTTAAAGGCAGGTGATTTAATTTCAATTGATATGGGTATTCAGTATCAAGGGTTTTTTACTGATATGGCTATTACAGTTGGGCTAGCTCCAATTGATTCAGAAAATAATCGAATGATTCATACAGCTAAAAAAGCTTTAAAAATTGGCATAGCTAACGCTAAAGTTGGCAATACTTTTAGTGATATTGGCAATGCTATTCAAAGATTTGTGGAGTATCAGGGCTTTGGTGTGGTAAGAGAATTGTGCGGACATGGCATAGGTCATAATTTACACGAAGAGCCCAAGATTCCTAACTATGGATCAAGGCATAAGGGGCCTAAAATAGAAGTAGGTATGGTGTTTTGCATTGAGCCAATGATTACGAGGGGCGATTGGCATCTTAAAGCTTCCAGTGATGGCTTTGGCTATGAAACTGCAGACGGCTCCTACTCCGCCCACTACGAACACACCCTAGCTATTACTGACAAGGGCACCGAAATATTGACAATTAAATAATAATGTTGTAAAGTATAAACAGAATTTTAGGTTCTGTTTTTTATTATTTCATTTAGTTTTGTGTTTTCTGGGGAGTTCTTATTTTCGAAAAAAGGAGAAAAGTATCATGAAAAAAGGTTTTTCATTGGTTTTAGTTGCATCTCTCTGTCTTTGTTTCTTTGGGTGTGGCGATAAGTTCAAGACCGAGGTTTTGGGCGGAAGCGATGTTTATCAAGGTGGAGCCGTGGCTCCGAACTTGAAGCATTATGCCCTAGTAACAGAAAATAAAGTAGTTATTTTTAAAAAAGGTCTTATGGGAAATAAGGAAATCCAGAGGATAGGCATCTGGATTGCAAGAGATGTTAAGTTTGTTGACAATAATACGATTGCTATCCTTGGAGAGGACGAAGCCCTCCGTTTCTATTCGCTTAAAGGCGAAAAGATTACAACTGTCGCCTTGCCGGGAGCCACTTTTATTAAAGTAAGTCCGGTAGATAAAATCATTGTGGCCGACAAGAGTGAGAAAGATTTCTATATCCTTGCGGGCGGAGCGCTAAAGGTGTATAAAACTTTCTCAGAGAAGCGACTTAGAGGGTTCAGTTTTAGTCGAGATGGGATTTATTTACTAGGCTGGACTGAAGATGCTATGGGGATCTTAAATATCCCCGAAAGACGCTGGATAAAATTTTCAAATTCCCCGTGGATCAGATTTGCTGATTGGGGCGTAGACTATAATTTTGTTACCCTTGATAATCAGGGTAATATCCGAGGTTATAACTATGGCTTGTCGCTTGATTTTACTATCAAGTCAACAAGCACTCGAACAATAGAGGAGAAGGAGGCTGTTTCTTATAGCCCAGACGGACGCTATTTATGCGTCGCAGGCGACAGGGTTATAGAAATAGTTTCTCCTATTTCAGGCGAGGTGCTGGAGGCACAGAATATGGGCAACTACAGCATTACGGGAACATTTTGGGCGCAATCGGGGAAAATCTATTCCCTAGAAACCGCCTACTGGTGATTTGTACAGCTTACCTTTGGTTTTTGAGTTTTTAGTTCTTATTTTTTTAGAAAGGGAAGAAAGATGCGTAATAGAAAAGTTATCGGAATAATCGTGGCTTTTTGTTTTCTGGTAGTCGTATCTTCATTATGGATTTTGTTAAGAGGAGATAGTAATGAGGAACAATGGTCAGAAGTTACTAATTCAACTGTATATCACCTAACCGATGGAGAAGCACAGTATCGGTCGCCATACTATAAAGACTTGGCGGCTGCGATTAAGGCTGAGAAAATTTTCAAGAGAGTAGAAGCCAAGGTCATCGTACATAAGGTCAAAATGATTCTTATCACTAATCGGGTATATAGAGCCTTGGACAAGAATGGTAGAGAATTATATTTTGACGAAACTTCAGAAACAAACCTCGGTGTGTATTTGGAGTTTAGGGCTAGAACATTGGCTGAAGTCGGGCGAGACTTGGCTGGTGGGTTTAAATTTAAAATTACTAGGCCTAAGGCCATAGAACGAGAGGGGGTCAAGCAAATTTTTCGCTTTTTTGAGAACCCCCTTGTTTCGAAA